>JBIIMX010000264.1:0-5042 GCA_044337765.1 Pirellulales bacterium
CCATTGAGGCTGAGGAATTGCCCGCCTACACGCTGGCAGCCAGCGAGCGGGTGCCGGTGGGAACGAGGATCTTTGCCCTCTCGAATCTGTTTGGTGTTGCGGTGGGTGACGAGCGGGTGAGTGCCCAGCATGGCGTCGTATCCGCGCACGTGCCGCTCGAGGCCCGTCGGGGCGGCTATGAGGTGCCGTACCGCGGCGACGTCTACATCCTCGACTGCACGACCAACAATCCCGGTTCCCCCGGGGGGGCCGTGGTGGACTGGCGCGGCCGTCTGGTCGGGATGCTTGGCAAGGAACTGCGTTCAGCCGGGAGCGGCGTGTGGCTGAACTACGCCGTACCGGTGGAATCACTCGCCGAAGGCTACGCTGCGATCATTTCCGGAACCGCCGCGTCGGCCCCCGCGGCCGATGGCGAGGTGGCGGGAGGCGGCTTCGATCCCGCAGCGCTGGGCCTGGTCCTGGTCCCCGATCTGCTCGACCGCACGCCCCCGTTCATCGAGACCGTCGCGGCCGATTCACCGGCGGCGCGTGCAGGGTTGCGGCCCGACGATCTCGTGATTGCCGTCGGGGGCCGTGCTGTCGCCTCGCGGGCGGCGGTGCAGCAGGCGCTGTCGTCGCTGGCTGCGGGGGATGTGGTGCGGCTGTCGGTCGTTCGCAGTGGTGCGATCGTGGAATGCGACCTCGGCCCGCGGCCCGCGGCAGGGAGAAGACGCTGATGCAACGGATCATCAGGCTGTCGCTCTGGTGCTGGCTGGCAACGGTCGCATGGACATTCGCGACCGCCGCCGACGACCTGCCGTTCGAGGAGGAGGCTGCCATCCGGTCTGCCGCGGATCGCGTGGCGGCATCGGTCGTACGGATTGAAACCGCTGGCGTTTCGGAGGCTGCGATTGCGTCTTCGGCGGAGGCGTCGCCTGCCAGCGGGCCTTCGACGGGCATCGTTGTGGAAGAGGGAGGATGGGTGCTGGCTACTGCGTTCGCTGTGCCGCGGGATGCAGGTGAGGCGATCGTCGTGCTGCCGGGTCCGACGGCAACCGGCGGCCAGCGGCGGGTGGCCCGTGTCGTGGGCCGTGATCTCTCCCGCGGGCTCGTGCTGCTGCGGGTCGACGATGCCGGTCTGCCACCGGTGCCCGAGTGGGTGCCGCGGGCGGATCTGGCGGTGGGGCAGTGGACGATTGCGATGGGCAGGGCCTGGGATCTTGCCGTTCCGAGCGTCGCAGTCGGCATCCTTTCGGCCAAGAACCGGTCGTGGGGCCGTTCCGTGCAGACCGATGCCTCAATCTCGCCGGCCAACTACGGCGGGCCGCTCATCGACATCGCGGGCCGCGTTATCGGTATCCTCGCGCCGTTGCCCGCCGACACCGCCGGCATGAATGTCGGCACGGAACTCTACGATTCCGGCATCGGCTTCGCCGTGCCGTTTGAGGACATCTTCCGGGTGTTGCCCCGGCTCAAAAACGGTGAGACGCTGTCTCCGGGCGTGTTGGGCATCGGGTATCGATCCCGCGATCCGTTCACGGGCGAGGCCAGGATCGCCACCTGTCGACCGGGATCGCCGGCGGCAAAGGCGGGGCTGAGGGCAGGGGATCTGATCGTTGCCGCGGACGGCCTGCCGGTGACGCGGATCGCGGAACTCCGCCACGCGATTGCGGCACGCTACGCGGGCGACACGGTCAGCCTCACCGTCGAACGCGGCGGCGCCGCCACGCCCCGCGATGACGATGCTCCGCAGGAGGCTGGCCCCGCGGCGGAGAGTGCGGTGCCTCGTCCGCAGTCGGCACCCCCGGTCCGGATCGATGTTCAGGTCGAATTGGCCGCGGCGCTACCGCCCTATCGCCGACCGATCCTGGGCATCGTGCCGGCGCGTTCGGCCGCCCGTGATGCCCGCCCCGGACCGGTGAAGGTGGCGTGGGTCTGGACTGACAGTCCGGCCGCGAAGGCAGGCATCGCGGCTGGAGATCAGATTGAGGCGGTCAGAACGCCGTCTATCGACGACGACGACACCGCTGGCGAAGGTGATGCGGTGCCTGTCGAATCAGCGTCTGCGCTCGCCGGTCTGGTTGCCGGCATGGAGATGGGGCGGTCGCTCGGTCTCGTGATTGCGCGGGACGGCACCAGGCGGACAGTTTCCGTCGAGTTGACTGCGATGCCAGCCGATCTGCCAGCCGATCTGCCCACGAAAGTGCCTGCGTTCGAGCCGGCGGGCCCCGCGGCAAAGGCAGTGGATGCGGCCATCGTCGAACGACTCGAGGCCGCGGAAATTGCTCAGCCGCCGCTGGTCGTGCTGCCTGCTGCGCCGCCGCAGGATCCGCTGGGCGTGATCATCTATCTCGACGTGCCGCGTGGCCCCGTCGATGAAATGCAGGGACTCGCCTGGAAGGCGGCGGCGGCTCGGTATGGCGTCGCGGTCATTCTTCCCGGCTCGACGGATCCGCAGCGGTGGGGTCGCGAGGATCTCGCTGGCATCAAGCGGGCCGTGGCCACGCTCGCGGCCAAGCGGGCCATCGATCCGGCCAGGATTGCCGTGGCGGGCAGCGGGGCAGGGGGCGCGTTTGCGTGGCTGGTGGCAGAGTCGCTCGGGCCTGTCGGGCGTGGGGTGGCCCTCATCGACTCCACGCTGCCGCGGCAGGCCGCGGTGGAGCCCGCGGAGCCGGGCCGGTCACGGTGGGTGCTGTTCGGCACGCCGGCCGATGCCGCTGAGGCACCGCAACTGTCGCCGCGTGCGGAGGCTGACCGCCGGCGGCTCGAGGAGGCCGGCTTTTCGGTGGGGACACTGGCCGTTATGCGGGGCGAGGGACCGCCGACTGCCGTGCTGGCCGCGTGGGTCGAGGCTTTGGGCCTGCTGTGACGCTGCCGACGCGACAATCATGGGGGCCCGCGGCGTCAGATCTTCAATCGACGGCGGCGTCGACTCAGGCCTCGCTTGAGGGCAACCGGATCCACATTGTCTTTGCTGACGACGATCTGGTCGTCGTCGACAAGCCGGCCGGTATGCCGAGCGTGCCGGCGCGGACACCGCTCGATCCGCCGTGTGTCGCGTCGCACTTGCTTCCTACCTTCGGCAGACTCGAAGCGGTGCATCGGCTCGACCGCGATACGTCCGGTCTTCTCATGCTGGCCCGCTCGAGCCAGGTGAGGGCCACGCTTGGCCGGGCATTGGAGGCGAGGACGGTGCAGAAGCGGTACGAGGCGGCGGTGCACGGTATGCCGGCACACGCCGCGGGAGTCGTGCACCTGCCGCTGGCGTCGGATCCGCAGCGGGCCCCCCGTTCCCGCGTCGATCCGATCCTCGGCCGGCCCGCGACGACACGGTGGCGTCTGCTCGCCTCCGCTTATGAGAACGCGGATCGGCGGTCGCTTTTGGAACTGGAGCCGGTGACGGGCAGGTCCCACCAGCTCCGCGTGCATCTGGCTTGGCTTGGTATGCCGATCGTTGGCGACCGTCTCTATGGGCGTGCGCAGCCCCATGCCAAGGAGCCGCGGGCAACGAGGCTCAGTCTCCACGCCTGTTGGCTCGCGTTTCCACATCCCCGCGACGGCCGACTGGTCGAGTTCAGGTCGCAGCCGCCCAGTTGGTTCACTGTATGGGATCGTGACGCCGTCTCATGACGCCGGCGTCGGCTGCAACGCCGATGGGCCCACCTGCTGCCAATACCGCGAGAATCTGCCGAGATCCTTCACGCCGGAGCGATCGCAAAACCGTGGCCATGGCAGGAACGTCACCGGCAGCGGTGCCGAATCGGCGGTCGTGCACTCCTCGATGGCGGCGGCGACGCGGCGAATCTGCGGACAAGGAGTCTCTGCGAGCACGACGCCGTCACAGTCATGGGCCTTTGCCCGCGCGGGCAGAATCTCGGCGGGATTGCCAAGGAGCACCTCGACCCCCGGAACGTCGGCCAGGCAGGAGAAAAGAAAGAGCAGACGCTTGAGGGAAGGACGTTCGTCCGCAATCCACTCGGGATCGAGCACAAAGAGCCGCGGCGATTCCGGATGGGCCTGCATCGCCGGGCCTGTGGCGGCGGCCGAGTTGATCGTGAGCCAGACGAGTGGCCGACGCACCTCAGTGGCCTTGCCTTCCGGTGCGACAGGCAGCGGCCTGATCCGCAGGGGCTCTCGCGGCGTTGGTCCGTCCGCGGCAAGCAAGCGGGCCGTGAGGGCTTCGTAAGACCCCTCGACGGGGCAGGCACTGCGCAGCCCGCATGGCCGGCAGTGCGCGCCGTCGGTAAACGTCTCCAGGTTGTCGCGGTTGAAAAGATAGGGTTTGGCGGAGAAGGTGCCGGCCACCCACTGCCACGAGAGGTGATTGCTCGCCGGATCGCCATCGAGCAGGTGCGACAGGAACCAGTCGGCGCCCGCCTGCCACCCAACACCGCGGAAATGCACGAGCCAGGAGGCGAGCCACATCCGCTCGTGATTATGCAACCAGCCGGTGCGATGGAGTTTTCGCACGAAGGCGTCGATGCACTCGAGGCCGGTCCGGGCTGCGAGCACATCATCTGGCATGTGATCGAGTTGAGGCACTCTGGATTTGTGTGCCGGAGCCTCGAGCGGCTGGCGGATTCGGCTGCCAAGAACCGCGTACACCTGTTGCCAGTAGTCCCGCCAGCCAAGTTCGGAGATGAGTTTGGTGGCATCCTCAGGCCGCTGCGCTCGGGCCAAAGCAGCATCGCGGACCTCGGCAAGCGAGAGCACTCCATGCCTCAGCCAGGGGGACAGCTGCGTCACGGCGCCCCCCACGTGGTTTCGCGTGCGTGCATAGGCTGCCGGATCGATATCGGCGAGTCGCTCCAGGGCCGCCGCACGGCCGCCCGTCCAGAGGCCGGTCGAGTCGCCGTCCATCGTGTCGGCGGTGCTGCCACAATCCGGTATGGTGCGGGCAAGCGCCGCGGTGCGTTCGGCTGGAGGCAGGCCAAGGATTCCAGTGAGATCGGTCATCGAGTTGCTCTGTTGCAGAGGTGGGCGGGCGGTTCCATTCTGTGTCTGCCGCTCCGACTGTGGAGGGGCTCGTCGCGTGGGCAGGATAGCCCAGAGCTCCTCGAGCT
>JBIIMX010000265.1:0-5000 GCA_044337765.1 Pirellulales bacterium
CACGGGCGATCGAGGCCAGATCGTCCCGGTCGTCGAACGTCATCGTCCGCCGGAGACCGTAGGTGGCGAGTTTCCCGACGAAGGTCTCGTTGAAGTCATCGATGTCGGCGAGCAGGAGCCGTTTGAATTCCTCGGGTGACCCGAAGCGTCGGCCGTCGGGAAGCGTTCCGGAGGGATCGACGGCAGGATCGTCTCCGGTGCCAGAGACGACCTCGTGCGTCCGCCAGCGGCCGATTGCGTCGTAATTCTCGAAGGCCAGCCCGAGCGGATCGATCGTGCGATGGCACGATGCGCAGCGCGGATCGTAGGTGTGGGCCTCGAGCTTCATCCGCAGCGTCGCCTTCGGCGCGTCCGTTGGGTTGGGCTCGATCGGATCGACGTTGGCCGGCGGCGGCGGCGGCGACCTGCCGAAGATCGACTCCAAGACCCATTTCCCTCGATGCACGGGACGATGCCGCGCGCCGTCGGACGTGAGCGCGAGGATCGCGGCCTGGGTGAGCAGGCCGCCCCGGCGACCGTCTGGCGGGAGCGACACGCGGCGAAATTCGTGGCCTTCGATGTCCGGCAGGCCATAGAATTTGGCCATCCGCTGGTTGGCCATCGTCCAATCGGCGTGGAGAAACTCGCGTAGGCTCAGGTTTCGCTCCAGCAACTCGTGGAAGAACGAGGTGGTCTCGCCGACCATGCTTCGCTCGAGAGACGTGTCGTAGTCGGGGTAGAGCGTCTTGTCCGGCTTGAACATGCCGACTTGCCGCAGACGCAGCCACTGCGTCGCGAACGACTCGCTGAACCGTCGAGCCCGCGGATCGGCCAGCATGCGGTCGGCCTGTCGGGCGATTTCGGCCGTGTCGCGGAGCCTGCCCTGCTCGGCAAGCGCCAGGAGTTCGTCGTCGGGCATCGTGCTCCAGAGCAGATACGACAACCGGCTCGCCAGTTCCCAATCGTTGAGCGTGTCGCGATCGACGTCCTCGTCACCTTCGGCCAAAAACAAAAAGCTCTTGGAACAGAGGATCGAGAGCATGCCAGTCTTGACGGCGTCGCGGAACGGCGCTCCCGCATCGATCTCCGCCTTCACAAGGGCGACGTGGTCGTCCAGTTCGTCCGCCGACACCGGCCTGCGAAACGCCCGCCGGGCGAGTCGCTCAAGCCCCGTGCGGACCTGCCCGAGGTTCCCCTCCTCGGCCGGCCAGTATTCGTCGCGCCGCCGCTGTTCCTCATCGCTGACAAGCGGGCCGCGCCAAGACACCCGGTCAAGGATCAGAAACGGATACCGCGGGCGGCCCTGCTCGTCCGTGAGCTTCATCTGCCAGGCTGCGCGGGGGTGTTTCGTGCTGATGAAAGGGATGTTGCTGTGATGTGCCGCCCGGAAGTTGTTCGGCGGCCCGGGAACGTCGTTGACGACGTGAATCGTCGTATGCCCCTTGGAGAGATGGGCTTGGAATGTGATCGTGATCGGCTCGTCCTCGGGGGCGACGATGTCCTGCTCGAAGAGCACGCGATCGACGTTCGTCTCGATGACCATGAGCCGCGGGGCACGGCTGTTTTCCGGCTTCAGGCCACTGAGCGTGTAGCTGATCTCGTAGATGCCTGTTGCCGGCAGGGGCTGAATCATGGAGTAGCGATAGATGTCGCCCGCCCACATCTCGAACCGCACCGTGTCGAGCAACCCGGCCTCCCGTAGCCGCGTGCGATGGAGTTCGTTTATGGCATTCTCGGGCATGGCCCGGCGTGAGATCTCGAGGAAGGCGGGCTTCTTTTCCGGATAGGCCTCCGCCAGGATCGTCTCGGCGGCGGAAAGACATTTCTCGATCGTGGAGGGTGAGAGCGTGAGCACCGCGCCCAGCCGCTCGAACCCGTGCCATTCGGGATCCTCTGGGAAGCCGGCCGGATCGGTGGCGTCGAAATGAACGCCGAGGAGATCGCGGACAGTGTTGACGTACTCGTCGCGGGTCAGCCGGTTGTAGGACACGCGGCCGCGTTGTGCGAGCCTTGCCGCCTCGCCCGCGTCGAGTCGCGATGCCAGCCATGCCACAACGGCGGCGCTCTCCTCCGCCATCGGCCGGCTTTTCACCTCTTTGGGCGGCATCTCTCCCGAGGTGATTCGCCCGATCACTTCAGCCCACTGCGGCGAGTTCTCGAATCCCACGTTCCGGGAGAGGGTGTCGATACGGAACCCGCCCTCCTGGTTCTTCTCGCCATGACAACCGAGGCAGTGGGCCTGGAGGTACGGCCAGACATCGACCTCGATGTCCGGGGCGGCCTGAAGCGTCGCCGACAGCGTGCTCACGATGGCAACGGCGAGTAGGACTCTTTTCATCGGTGCGCTTTCTCAGATGAAGTTAGCCGAGGGCTGTGATTTTCCGCTTTCAGCCCATGGGAATTCCCGTCTCTCGGCTGATTCGCGGAGTAGGGCCCGGTTTTCGGCCATTTTTCGCATGCTGCCACGCCGGCCCGACAGGCATGAACCGCGTGTGCGAAAACGACGGCCGAAGAACTACCCGCTCATGACCAACCCCCGCACCGAGCTGATGCAAGCCTTTTCCGCCCAACGACGAACGCCTTAAACTTCTGTTATTCGGGCCATTCGTGCCAGTCCCCTCTCTTTTTGAAAGTGGCCTGTAACGGATTCGAGGGCGGGGCGTTCTCTCTTCCGGACAGATCGACGGCTGATTCGGTATGGTCGATCGACGCCAGGAACTTCCGGGAAGAAAAGCATGTCTGCCAGTGGCGCATCCCATGGCTGGGTGATGGAGGCAGTCGATCTCTACGAACTGCCGCTCTCGCGCTACGCGAGGCGGCTGCTCGGCGATGCCGACCTAGCCGCCGACGCGGTCCAGCACGCGTTTGTAAAGCTCTGCGAAGAATCGAGTGAAAGGCTCGATGGCCGGGTGGCCCCTTGGCTGTTTCGCGTCTGCCGCAACCGGGTGATCGATCACCTGCGCCGGTCGGGCCGCGAGCATTCGTTGATCGGCGAGCCGGCGGATGATTCGGCTGCCGCGGGCCATCCCGGCAGCCGCGAGGTCGATCCGGCCGTGTCGGTCGAGCGGGCTGACCTGGCCGCGCGGCTCCGCGAACTGCTGCAGGATCTGCCGGCGCCGCAGCGTGAGACGATCGACCTCTGGTGCGAGGGGCTCACCTATCGGCAGATCGCCGAGGTCACCGGCCGCCAGGAGGGGCATGTTCGCGTGCTCGCACATCGGGGCCTCGCCGCCCTCCGCTCACACCCGCTGGTCCGCGACCTGTTGTCGACCGACGCCCAACGCCCGCCCACGACGGCCGCCAACTCTTGAGACAAACCGACTGATACGAGCAGCCTGATACGAGCAGCCTGATACGAGCAGCCTGATACGAGCAGCCTGATACCAACCCGAAAAGCAGACCATGAACACCGATAAAAACATCAACGCTTCGCCAGTCACGGATCCCCGGGAGCCGCTCCGCAGCGAGGACGCCGACGCCATGCTCACCGCACATGCCCTCGAACAGCTCGAGGGACATGAGCGGGCTTCTGTCGAGCGGCTGCTCGCTGATCCTGCACGGCAGCATGAACGCCGGATGGTCGAAGAGGTTCGACAGACTGCGGCGGTACTGCGGGCCGATCGAACGACCGACGCTCTGCAGCGGTCTGCAGCGTTGCGGCATGCAGTGGTAGCCGCGATCGCGGTGAACGATGCAAAGCTGGCAAGCGATGCGAAGCCAGCGGCCCCGGCTATCGCCTCGGAGCCTGGCCGCGGGTGGACCAATCGAGGGATGATGATGCGGTTCGCGATCGCCGGCACGCTGGCGGCGACGGTGCTCGTGCTCGTGACGGCGGCTTTCCAGATGCAGACAGCCTTCAACAGTCAGGCGGGCCGCCAGGTTGCCCAACTCGGGTCGGAACGCCGCAAGGAAGGCCTCGCAGCCGCCCCGCAGGATCGGTCGGAAAGAGAAGCAAAGGCGGCGATCGATCAGCTGCCCGCGACGACAAGCGCGGTCAAGGCACAGGTCGAAAAGTCATCGCGCGAAGTGGACAAGGCCATTCCCGCTCCAGGGGCGAAGGCCACCCCCCGGCGGGCCCCTGAGGCGGAGCTTCGGGGGGCGGCCAACGGAACGGCGGACGTCGGCATGGCCGCCGCCGCATCGGCTCCCGGAGTTTCCGAGTCGGCCGCAGGCGGACCTGCCCTGCAACGCGAGCGACGCATCGGCGGCAAGGAGTTCGCGAAGGAGCGGGATTGGCAGACGGGCGAGCGGTATGACCGTCTCATGGAAAATCGTGTTTTCTCCACCAGGGAGCAGCCGCTCTCCACGTTTTCGATCGATGTCGACACGGCGTCGTATGCAAATGTCCGCAGGTTTCTCAGTGCAGGCCGCTTGCCGCCCCACGATGCCGTGCGGATCGAGGAAATGATCAACTATTTCCGCTACGAGTACCCGCAGCCCGAGGGTGACCGCCCTTTTTCGGTGACGGTCGAGGCGGCCGAGTGCCCCTGGAGCAAGGGGCGGCGTCTGGTTCGCATCGGCCTGCAGGGTCGCGATATCGACCGCCGTGAGCGGCCCGCTGGCAACCTCGTTTTTCTCGTCGACGTGTCGGGCTCGATGAGCGCCGCGAACAAACTGCCTCTCGTGAAGCAGGCCCTTGCAATGCTCGTGGAGGAGCTCACGGAGAACGACTCGGTGGCGATCGTCACCTATGCCGGCGACGCCGGCCTGAAGCTCGCGGCCACCAGCGGAGACCAGAAACAGAAGATTCGTGCGGCGATCGAGTCGCTGTCGCCAGGCGGCTCCACGCATGGCAGCGCCGGCATCAACGTCGCCTACGAGCAGGCGGCGGAACGGTTCATCGACGGCGGTGTGAACCGCGTGATCCTTGCCACCGACGGCGACTTGAACGTGGGCGTGACCAGCGATGCGGCACTCGTTGATCTGATCAGGCAGAAGGCTGCCGGCGGGACGTTTCTGACGGTTCTCGGCTTCGGTGACGGCAACCTGCAGGACGCCAAGATGGAAAAGATCGCCGACAA
>JBIIMX010000266.1:0-4999 GCA_044337765.1 Pirellulales bacterium
CGACACGGTCATGCCGGTGAGTTCGAGAACTGTCAGATGGTAGGCCTTGCCCAGGGCGGCCATCACCTTGTCTGCCGGTGCGTAGCCGAGCTTGATGACCTCGTCGTGCACTTTGGTGCCGGCGGTGCCCGACACGCGTGCCGCCTCGGCCATCTGCTCGGCGCTGATGATTCCTTCGGAGATCAGGAGTTTTGAAAACGGGTCGGAAACGGGCATGGCGGGCTAGGCTTTGGTCGGTGATTCGAGAAACGTGTCGGTGTGTTCGTAGCCGGGGGCACACGTGCAGAGAAACACGAGTTCCATGGAGCCGGTGTTGCGGATCGTGTGGCGGATTCCGGGTGGGATGGCGATGGCATCACCGGGGCCGACGTCGCGGGTCTCGTGCCCGAGCGTCATCGCGGCGGTGCCGGAGAGGATGTAGTAGATCTCCTCGGTCACGGCGTGGTGGTGCGGCACGGTGGCACAGCCGGGCTCGAGCCGGGCTTCGGCGAGGCTCTGCTGCCGGATGGCGGAATTCCGGTGGGAGAGGAGTTCGCGGATGGTAGACCCATCGACCGTGGTAAAGGCGACCGTGTCGCGATGATTGACGACGTCCATGGCGGGTGGCTGGAGGGGCCTGCTGGGGGAACGGGAGCGGGATCTCGTGGTGGAATTCTCACGATACCAAACTTGGCCGGGAAAGGCGGGGGCTGCCTGCCCGAACATGGTTCCGGGTGGTCATCCGCCCGCGGGTGCCGAGCCGCGAATTCCCTAAAATCGTTGCGAGCCTCCCGCCCGCGGCTTTCCCTTTTGCCGAGTGGGAGCGCATAATAGAGAAGACCGGTCGGCGGCTGTCAGGGGCACGATCCGACCGGGAAAAAAGAAGGCGGTAGGCGAGGTGGGCCAGATCTCGAGGCGCTGGCGGGCCGCAATGCCGTAGGGCATGGATGCCGGCCGGGCGACTGCGGCCTCTTCCCGGCACGAGGCCGAGCCCAGGGGTATGCCACGTCGCTTCCCGCAGACCCTTTGAATCCAAGCCCTGAGCGTCAGCGACGAGACTCCCCAAACCCAGAACTCCGACCAAAACACCCTTTCTCGCCTTCCGGCTTCTTCACGATCCCACGCACGGCGGCAACGACATGAGCACTGCGACTTCCCCCTATCAGGCCCAGATCGAACGGCTGCTCCAACTGGCGCAAGAAAATGGCGCCTCGGAGATCCGGCTTTCGGGCGGGTATGCGCCGATGCTGCGGCTGGGCGACCAGATGCGGCCGCTGAAGACGAAGCCGTTGGCTCCTGAAGACGTGCAGGCGTTTGCCGCGGCGATCATGCCGCCCGGCGCCGACGCCCGGATGTTTGCGTTTACAAGTCCGGTGGGATCCCACTCAGGCTCGTTGCTTGAAATTCAGGGCTCGAAGGTGCTGGTGCTCCGTTTGGCCGGCGATTCGTCGCCCGGTGCGTCGGCCGCCGCTCAGTCTTCGGAGCCCGCAGCCGCCGACGACGGTGCGGGCGACATTCAGCTCGACATCGCCGAGGAGCCAAAGCCCGGGCATGAGGTGGGTGGCGAAAAACGCGATGCCTTCGCGATGCCCAAGGAAGCGGTGGGCACGATCCAGATCGACAAGCTCCTCACGGCGGCCGTGAAGGGTGGGGTGAGCGACATCCACATCACGGTGGGCCTGCCGCCCGTGTTTCGCCAGGACGGCGGCATGAAGCCGCAAAACACAAAAGTGCTCACGGCCGAAGATACCAACGGCCTGATGAAGGCGATCACGCCCGAGCGGTGCCAGGCGGAGCTGGCCGAGAAGGGCGGCTGCGACTTCGGCTTCGCCTTCAAAGACATGGCCCGGTTCCGCGTGAGCGTGTTCAAGCAGAAGGGCACGATCGCGATGGTGCTCCGGCAGATTCCCAACAAAATGCTCACTCCCGAGCAGCTGGGCGTGCCGGAAGTCTGCAAGAAGATGGCACAGCGACCACGCGGGCTGTTTCTCGTGACGGGTCCGACGGGCTCGGGCAAAAGCACCACGCTTGCGAGCCTGATCAACTTCATCAACGAGACCCACGATCACCACATCATCACGATCGAGGATCCGATCGAGTTTTATCACAAGTCGAAGAAGTGCACGGTCAACCAGCGGGAGATCGGCACCGACGTGACGAGCTTTTCGGAGGCGCTCCGCCGCGCGTTGCGGCAGGATCCCGACATCATCCTCGTGGGCGAGCTTCGCGACTTGGAGACGATCGAGGCGGCGATTTCGGCCGCCGAGACGGGCCACGTGGTGTTTGGCACGCTCCACACCTCGAGCGCGCAGGGCACGGTGAACCGCATCATCGACGCCTTCCCGACCAACCAGCAGGAGCAGGTCCGCACGCAGCTCTCGACGGCGATCATCGGCGTGGTGTCGCAGACGCTGCTTCCGAAGATCGGCGGCGGCCGCGTGGCGGCCTACGAGATCCTGGTGGTGACGCCCGCCATCGGCAACCTGATCCGCGAAAACAAGACCTTCCGCATCAATTCATCGATCCAGACGGGTGCCAAGCTCGGCATGCAGCTGCTCGACGACCATCTCTTCAAGCTCTGGAATGAGAAGAAGATCACGAAGGAAAACGCGATTGCGAAGTCGCAGGCTCCCGACGACCTCATGCAGCGGATTTTCAATGCGGAGCGGGGCATCTTCGAGGAGCTCGAAGAGGGCTCGAAAAAGGGCAAACGAGACCAGGACCACTAAACCATGGCACTCCGTCGGCTCGGACAAATCCTGATCGACCTTGGCATCATCGACGAGCAGCAGCTCGAGGCGATTCTGGAGGAGCAGGCTGCGCGGGGCGGCGAGCTTCTGGGCCGCATCGCCATTTCGATGTCGATGGTCACGGAGGAGCAGTTGGCGGAGGCGCTCGCCGAGCAGTGGAGCACGACGGTGGCCGTGCTGGCCGACCGGCCGCTGCGGGCAGACGTGCTCGACATCGTCAGCGAGCCGATGGCCCAGCTCTACCGGATTCTGCCGCTGGAGCTGGAGGGCAACCGGCTCACGATCGCGTCGGCCGAGCCGCAGAAGATCCAGGTGGCGGATGAGTTGCGGGTGTTGCTCGGCTACGACATCAAGGTCTGCGTTGCGGCGGAGCCTGAGATTCAGAAGGCGATCGAGAAGTATTATTCGTCGGCCACCGACACGGTCGAATCGATCGTCGACAAGCTGGAGGGCGACAAGGAGCTGGAGGCCGCGGCGGCGGCGGCGGCGGCCAAAGACGGCCCGATCGACCTCACGAGCGTGGAGGCTTTGGCCGAGAGCGCGCCTGTCCGCAAGTTGCTCAACATGGTGCTCCTGATGGCGATCCGCGACGGCGCCAGCGACATCCACTTCGAGCCGTTCGAGCATGAATTCAAGATCCGTCTGAAGGCCGACGGCGTGCTGCAGGAGATGGTGCCGCCGCCGAAGCATCTGGCCTTCGCGATCACGACCCGCATCAAGGTGATGGCCAGCCTCGACATTGCCGAGCGGCGTTTACCGCAAGACGGCCGCATCGAGCTGACGGTGGGCGGTCATCCGGTCGATCTCCGCGTGAGCGTGCTGCCGACCTTGTTCGGCGAGAGCGTGGTGATGCGGGTTCTGGACCGGGGAGTTGTGTCGCTGAATCTCGAGAAGCTTGGCATGGCGCCCGAGCTTCTGCGGCGGTTCCGGCAGATGATTCACCGTCCCAACGGCATCGTGCTGGTGACGGGCCCCACTGGTTCGGGGAAGACGACGACGCTCTATTCGGCGCTTTCCGAGCTCAACGATCCCGAGGAGAAGCTGATCACCACGGAAGATCCCGTGGAATACGACATCGACGGCATCGTGCAGGTGCCGATCGAAACGGAGATCGGCAACACTTTCGCGGCCTGTCTGCGGGCCATCCTGCGACAGGATCCTGACCGGATTCTCGTGGGGGAGATCCGCGACGTCGAGACTGCGGAGATCGCGGTCCAGGCGGCGCTTACGGGCCACATGGTGTTTTCCACGCTCCACACCAACGATTCCCCGGCCACGGTCACCCGGCTTCGCGACATGGGCGTGCCGCCGTTTTTGATCACGGCCACGGTGGAGGCGATTCTGGCCCAGCGTCTTGTGCGCCGCATCTGCTCCAACTGCAAGGAGGAGATTGTGCCGGATGCCGAGGTGCTGGCCGATTTGGAGGTGACGACCGAGCAGATCGTGGGCAAGAAGTTCTACAGAGGCCGTGGCTGCGAGAAGTGCAACAACAGCGGCTACAAGGGCCGTCTGGGGCTCTACGAACTCCTGATCATGACCGATGAGCTCCGCGACATGGTGATCCGGAATGCCTCGACGGAGGAGCTGCGTGATGTGGCCCGGCGTGGCGGGATGATCACGCTTCGCGACTCTGGCATGATTGGCATTTACGACGGTCTGACGACAGCCGAGGAAGTGATCCGCGAAACGATCCTGGAAGCCTGATTGAGGTGCGAGTTTCCAACGTGTCCATGAACCAAACTCCCCGTGGGGGCGAGTTTTTCAACTTGTCCATGAACCAAACTCCCCGTGGGGGCGAGTTTCCCAACTTGCCCATCAACCAAACTCCCCGTGGGGGCGAGTTTCCCAACTTGCCCATCAACCAAACCAACCGAGCCTAATCCTCCCCGTGGGGGCGAGTTTTCCAACTTGCCCATGAACCATGCCCACCTTTCTTTTTGAAGCCATCGACGCGACCACCGGTAAGGAAATCCGTGATACCGTCGACGCCGCCACGGAGTCGGAAGCCCAGTCGACGATCCGGTCGATGGGCTACATGGTCACGAAGATCAAGGCCAAGAAGGCGGTCTCGGCCGACGGCAAGAAGAAAAACCGCGGGTTTGTATTTGGGGGTGTGAAGGGGAAGGATCTCACGCTTTTCACGCGGCAGCTTTCGATTCTGCAGGACGCCGGCCTGCCGATCCTGCGGAGTCTGAAGATCCTGGCTGCGATGCAGAAGCCGGGCCGGCTGAAATTTAGCCTCGAGGACGTCTGCGAAGAGATCGAGGGTG
>JBIIMX010000060.1:0-12945 GCA_044337765.1 Pirellulales bacterium
CGGCGGCTATGCCCATCACGACGGCTCGAAGGCGGCGCTCGTCGAGGTGTCCGGCAATACCACCGGCGACAAGGCGGCCGAGGTTGCCAAGGACGTTGCGATGCACGCTGTCGCGATGGCCCCGCAGGCTCTCTCCAAGGAAGAACTCGATCCCGCGGTCGTCGCCAAGGAGCGGGAAATCCTCAGTGATGCGGCACGCAAAGAGGGCAAGCCGGAAAACATCATCGCCAAGATGATCGAGGGCCGACTCCGCAATTTCTTCAGCCAGTGCGTGCTCTTGGAGCAGCCCTTCGTGAAAGATGACAAGCAGACCGTCGGCCAACTCGCCGGCGCAGCAGGGCTGCAGGTCAAGAGACTCGAAAACTGGCGGATCGGCGGCTGAGACCAGCACCCACACCCCGGTCCGCTCCCAGTACAACCATGGACGCCGGTCGCTACCGTCGCGTGCTCCTGAAACTCTCGGGCGAGAGCTTCGCCCGCCAGGGCGAACGCGGCATCTCGATGGAGGAGGTGCTCCACATCGCCCGGCAGACCGTGCAGGCTGCGGCCCGTGGCACGCAACTGGCCGTCGTGATCGGGGGCGGCAACATTCTCCGGGGGGCGTCCTTCACGGCCGGCAACGCCGGCATCCAGGAGGCCACGGGGCACTCGATGGGGATGCTCGCCACAGTGATCAACGGCCTTGCTCTGCAGGATGCGGTTGAAAGCCTCGGTGTACAGACGCGGCTGATGACGGCAATCCGCATGGAGGGCGTCGCCGAGCCCTACATCCGCCGCCGGGCCAAGCGGCATCTGGAGAAGGGCAGGATCGTCATCCTGGCGGCCGGCACCGGCAGCCCGTTTGTGACGACCGATACCGCTGCAGCCCAGCGGGCGCTCGAACTCGAGGCCGACGTCCTCATGAAGGCCACCCGTGTCGACGGGGTCTACTCCGACGATCCGGAAAAGAATCCGCATGCGATGCTCTATCGCGATCTCACCTACCAGCAGGTGCTCGAGCAGAACCTCCGCGTGATGGACGCCACGGCGATCTCGCAGTGCATGGAGCACGCGATGCCGATTCTCGTCTTCAACTACCGGCGGGAAGGCAACATCGAGCGGGCCGTCTCGGGAGAACGCGTCGGCACGCTCGTAGGAGCCAGACGCGAATGAGCCACGCTTCTCGTGCGCACGACGGGCAGCAGCATGCCCAGCATCAGCATCAGCACTACGCATGGTGGCTGATCATGTGCCTGTGCGGTGTCGATTACTTCAGCACGCTGGGCTATCAGCCCTCGATCGCATTCGAGGGGGCCGGCACCCTCGCGCCGATCGCGACGCTGATCCTCGTGCTCGTGACGCTCCTGGGAGCGCTGCCGGTCTACAGCCACGTGGCGGGGGAGACGCCCGACGGCGTCGGCTCCATCGGCATGATCGAGCGGCTGTTCCACGGCTGGTGGAACAAGGTCGTGGTGCTCGTGCTCGTGGGCTTCGCGGCCACCGACTTCGTGATCACGAAGACTCTCTCAGCAGCCGACGCCGCGGCGCACCTTATCAGCAATTCGTACTACGCAACACACGCTTCTCCCTTCATGCGAAGCGAGATGGTGGTGACCTGCGGTCTGCTCGTGCTGCTCGGGGCGATGTTCCTCAAGGGCTTCAGCGAGGTCGTTGGGCTGGCGCTCGTGCTCGTCGTCGCATACCTCGGACTGACGGCGATCGTGGTCGGGGCAGGGTTGTTCCATCTGCTCACGCACCCGTCGCTCCTCCATCACTGGTTCGCGGAAATCACAGCGGGCGACTACCACCTGACCCACGCGCCGATCAGCGGCAGCGGCCCGTGGGTGGTGGTGGGCATCGCCTGCATCGTCTTCCCGAAATTGGCCCTCGGCATGAGCGGCTTCGAGACCGGCGTGCTGCAGATCCATCTCATGAAGGGCACCGCCGACGATCCCACCAATGCCGCGGCGCGGATCGCCAACACGCGGAAACTGCTCTGCACGGCCGCTCTCATCATGTCGGTGTTTCTGATCGGCTCATCGCTCGTCACCGGCACCGACACGCTCATCCCCGCCGACGAACTCCGCCTCGAGCCGGTGAAGGGCAAGGCCATGGACCGCGCCCTGGCCTACATCGCGCACGGCGAAAGCCCGCATGCGATCTGTCCCCTGTTTGGCCGGGTGTTTGGCACGGCCTACGACATCAGCACGATCCTGATTCTCTGGTTCGCCGGGGCCTCGGCGATGGCGGGACTGCTCAACATGGTGCCTCGCTACCTGCCGAGGTACGGCATGGCCCCGGAATGGGCGGCGGCCTATCGGCCGCTCGTCATGGCCTTCACGGTCATCAACCTGCTTGTCACGTGGGCCTTCCGTGCCGACGTGTCGGCACAGGGCGGCGCCTACGCCACCGGCGTGCTCGTGCTGATGACCAGCGCGGCGATCGCAACGCTCGTCGACATCGGCCACAAACCCCTGCCGGCGGACGGCCGGGGCGTGCTCGGCCGCCGCGCAACGCAGGCCTACTTTTTCCTCGTCTGCCTGGTGTTCATCTACACCACGATCGCCAACATGATCGAGCGGCCGGACGGCATCATCATCGCGTCGATCTTCATCGGCTGCGTGCTGGCGATCTCGATTTTCTCCCGGTTCTGGCGGGCCGAGGAACTGCGGCTCAAGGAGTTTCGCTTCGCCGACGATGCCGCGCGGATGCTCTGGACCGACATCTGCCTCGACGGCACCTTTCAGGTGCTCGTGCCGCACCGGCCCGGGCAGCGGTCGCTGGCGGAGAAGGAAGCCGAGATCCGCCGTAAACACCGCATTCCCCCGGGCGTGCCGATCGTCTTTCTCGAGGTGCACTACGGCGATACGAGTGAGTTTGAGAACGCGCCAATCATCGGCGTGCGGCAGGAGGGCGACTTCTTCGTGATCACGGCTCACGACTGCGTGTCGGTGTCGCACACGATCGCCCAACTGGCGATGGAGATGACCAAAAACGGCTCGCCTCTCGACATCGTCTTTGGCTGGAGCAAGGGCAACCGGCTCAACCTGGCACTCGACTTTCTGCTCTTCGGCCGGGGCGACGTGCCCAACCGCGTTGTCGATCTGCTCGACGACGCGATCGCCGACCCCGACAAGCGACCCACGGTGATCGTGGGATAGCGGCGGGCGTGGGTGGGGAAAGCCTGCTCTGGCGTCTGAGCTGCGTCAGACGAAAGTCACGTCCTGAACCGAGACGCCATGTGTGTTGGTGCCCGATACGGTGACGGAGAACACGTTGTTGACGATGCGGATCGGGCAGTTGATCGTCACGTTCTGCCACTGCAGGCCGATCTGGCCCATGCCGCCGTCGAGAAACTGGCCGCCCGTGAGCGTCGCCGAGTTGCTTGCCGTGTTGATGCCGCCCACGGCGATCACCGCCGGCGTGGTAGCGGCGGCCTGCCCGACGCCGGCTGCCGGTGTCAGGTAGAGCGTGTCCTTCTTCGTGCCCGACGCGGCCCATCCGGAATTGAAGACGATTCCGGAGACAGTGATCGGACCGGTGTCGTTCGCGTCCCCGACCACGTTGATTGAGCAGGAGTTGTGTTCGATGCGGACGGAGCCGTTGACCGTGACGTCGCGCCACTGCAGGCCGATGTCGCCGGTGCCCCCATCGAGAAACTGATTGCTGGAGAGGGTGCCGCTGTTCGTGGCGGCGTTGATCCTGGCGGCCTGCGGGGCGGTGACGCCGTAGGCCGCCCTCTGTCCCGGCTTCGCGGTCACGGTCGGTTTTGCCGAGAGCACTCGGGGTGGCACGCTGCCCGGGAAGGTGATGCCGCTGAGCTTGATGCTGCCCGCCACCGCACCGGGCTGTTTTCCAGCCGTGCCGTTGTTGGTGACCTTGAGCACGTTGTTGACGATCACCAGGCCCGTGGCATCGTGGGTGACCGACCTCCACTGCAAAGACGTGGCGGCGGCCGGGCTGCTCAGATACTGCTGGTTGGTCCGGTTCACGGCGTTCGCTTTTCGGGCGTAGGCCGAATTCGGCACGAAGGGTGGCGGGCCAGCTGAGCCAGACGGCCCCACCGTGAGACTGGCGAGCGTCGCCGGCTTGAGTCTGGGATCGCCGACGGGGCTGGCCGCGGAACCGAACGTGACGCTCTGCACCGAGACACCCGCGAGCCTCGATCCTTCTGGCTGGATCGACAGCGCATTATGGACCACCTGCACGTCGCCGTTGACTTTCACGTTGGACCACTGCAGGCCGACGTCGCCGAAGCCGCCATCGGCGAACTGGCTCAGCTTGACCAGGCCGCTGTTGGTGGCCGAGTTGGAAAGATATCGCGACATGCCCGGGTTCGTCGGCGTGGGCAGCTTTGGCGACACGGGCGTTCCCGCGTTCACGACGGCGGGATCTGCTGACAGCGTGCCGCCACCGGAGGACTGTGAAGGGGTGAACGCCGACGGCGACGAGGCGAAGGAGACGTCGGCGACGGTGATCAGCCCCTGATTGGCATTCTCGGGCTGGACAGAAAGAGAGTTGTGCGTCGCTTCGACGTTGCCGCTCACCTGCACGGACTGCCACTGGAAGCCGATGTCGCCGAAGCCACCGTCCGCGAACTGGCTGGCGACGATCCGCCCGCTGTTGGTCGCGTCGTTGCTCGAACCGGTCGCGGTCCCGGTCCCGGCCGCACCACTCGGCGCGACGGGTGTGACGGCCCCGGTCGACGGAGCCGTCGACGCGAAGCCAGGAGTGCTCATCAGGCCGAACTGCTTCTGGCCGGTCGTGATCGAGCTCACATTGTCGAGTCCCGGCTGAATCTGCAGGCCGCTGTGCTGCGTGGCCACGCGTCCGCCAACCGTCACGTTGGACCACTGGAAGCCGATGTCGCCGAAACCGCCGTCGGCGACCTGGCTGGAAACGATCGAGCCGGTGTTCGTGCCCGTGCTCTGGGCGGAAAAGAATAATGGCCTGGCAGCCGTCACACGCGGCAGCTTGGAGAGCATGATCTGTCGGCCGTTCACGATCGACTGGACCACGGTCTTACCCGGAATGCCCTTCCCGAAGACGAACATGCCGGGATAGAGCATGCTGGTCGGCGGGGCGGAGCCGGCAGCGGCCTTGGGAAAGGTCACGAGCCGCGTCTTCGCGTTGAGCGTGCCGACGAGGGTTGGCGGACCGAGGCTCCCCTTTCCGGTCGTCGGCTGGATCACGAACTTCTCCGCACCGACGTCGAGCGCACCGCCGACCTTCACGGACCGCAGCTGCAGCCCGGTGTCGCCGAATCCGCCGTCGGCGAACTGACTGTCGCGGATCGTGCCGGTGTTGACGCTCATGCTTGGCAGTTGCGGAGCAAAGGGCACGGCGGGCGGCGACACCGGCACGTCGGCCGCACCGAGTGTGGTTCGCGACACGATCGACAGGTCACCCCCGACCGAGAGCCCGCTGGCCTGGATGCCCAGCGGCCCGAACCCGCCGTCGTTGAACTGACTGGAGACGATGACGCCGGAGTTGGCTGGACCGCCCGGCGACCCAGGGGGCAGCATTGCGGGGAGCGGGTTTGCGCCGCCCACGGGCACGGGCTGCGTCCCTCCGGCGGCCGGCTTTCCGATCCCCTCGTCCAGGACATCGACGCGGAGGGCACCGCTGGCGATCTGCACATCCTGCAGCTGCATTCCCAGCGTCGTGAAGCCGCCCACGTTCACCTGGCTGTCGGTGATCTGTCCCGTGTTCACCGGCGACTGGGAATATCCGTAGGTCGCCGGTGGTGCAGGAGGCGTGCCGCTGTTATTGGGCGCAGTGAGTTGAATGGACTGGCCCCCGCCCGCCGTGACATCCAGCAGCTGCGTGCCGAGCAGCGAGTAGCCGTAGGGCTGGAACTGGCTCTCCACGATCGAGCCAGCGTTGGGGTTCACCGGCACCGCGGCCAGCGCGAGCCGCGATTCCAAAGATTCGGCCTGCACCAGCCGGCAGCGGCGGTCTCGCGTGCCGCGGCTGGTGTGGTTGGCTTGTGGCGGCATGTGAATGGCTGGTGGTGGGAAGCCGGGAGTGGCATCAAAAAGGCCGCTCGCCGGACACAGCGGACCGTCCTTCAGGCTATTCCGAGCGGATGCCGACCGCAAACGAGGCCGCACCATCCGATCCATACGGGTCCGATGGCCACGATGTTCGCGAAACGACCAGCAGCCCTGCGATTCGCTTGCCTCCCGGGGGATGATCCTGCCAGAATCACGGTTCTCGGCTGCGGTGCCGAGTGCAGTGCCAACCTGAGGAGGAAGATCGCCCATGCCGGCCGACGACATTCTGCTCGACGCTGAAGAACGGATGGAGAAGGCCGTGGACGTGTTTAAACACGCGTTGACCGGCATCCGCACAGGGCGGGCCAATCCCGGTCTCGTCGACACGCTCCGTGTGGAAGTGTATGGCTCGCCCACGCCGATCAAGGCACTGGCCAGCGTCGGTGCCCCCGAGCCCAATCAGATCGTCGTCCGACCCTTCGATCCCGGCACTCTCAAGGACATCGAAAAGGCGATCCAGGCTAGCGATCTGGGACTCAATCCTCAGAGCGACGGCCGCATGATCCGGATCACGATCCCAGCGCTCTCCACAGACGTGCGAAAAAAAATGACCGCCCGGATCAAAGAACTGGGCGAAGAGTCCCGCGTGGCGATCCGCAATGTCCGCCGCGATGCCAACAAGGCAGCCGACACGGAGAAGACCGACGGCACCCTGACCGAGGACGACTGCGACTCGACCAAAGAAGAGGTGCAGGAGCTGACCAAAAAGTATGAGGCCAAGGTCGGCGATCTCGCGAAGGCCAAGGAAGCGGAAGTGATGGAGCAGTGAGGCGGCCTTGTCCCGCGGGCGGACAGGCTGCGGCACCCCGGCAGGATGCAAAAGAGTGGTCGATCCAACTCGGGATGATCTTGTGCGGGACGATCTCCCCGTGCGGCTCGATGGCGTCGTGAAACGCTACGGCAGCCACACGGTGCTCGACGGCGTGTCGCTCGAAGTCGCACCCGGTGTGACCGGGCTCGTCGGCCCCAACGGCGCCGGGAAGAGCACGCTCGTGCGGTCGATCCTCGGGCTCGTGCGACTGGCCGCCGGAACCGTCCGCGTGTTCGGCATCGACCCCGCCCGCGAGCCGCGCCGGGTGCGATCGCTGCTCGGCGTGGTGCCCGAGGACGAGTGCGCCGTGCCCGGCCTCTCAGGCGTGGAAATGGTGCGGTATGCGGCGCGACTCTGCGGGCTGCCCGGCACGGAGAGCCTCAGGCGCGCCCACGAGGTGCTCGACTGGTGCGACGCCGGACAGGAGCGGTATCGGCCCGTGGAAACCCTGTCGGTCGGCACCAGGCAGAAGGTGGCTTTCGCCGCTGCGATCGTCCACGACCCGCGGATGGTGATCCTCGACGAGCCGACCAACGGCCTCGATCCGCTCGAACGGAGGGCGATGCTCGGCCGGCTCGTGACGCTGGCCCGCGACCACGGCAAGACGGTGCTGGTCTCCACGCACGTGCTCCCCGACGTGCAGTCGATCTGCGACCGCGTGGTCGTGCTCGCCCGCGGCCGCGTTCGGCTCATCGGTGCGATCGACGAACTCACCCGGCCCGCGACGCCCACGCACCGGCTGGAGGGCGACGGCCCGCTCCCTGAACTCGCCAGGCGGCTCACCGCCGGCGGTCTGCCGGCGCGGATGGCCCGCGAGGAGGAAGACGGTGCCACCGGAGCGATCTTGCTCGAACCACCCGGGCCCGCCCGGCTCGGGCTGGTCTGGGAGGCTGCTCGGGAGAGTGGCGTCGTCATCCGGTCCCTGGAGCCCGCACATCGGCCCCTCGAAGACGTTTTCGTCGAAGCCCTCCGCGCCGCCGACGGCCCGGAGCGTACAAACGCCGGCAGGGCGTCGGCGAGGGAGACCAGCCATGCCGCTTCATGATGTGGGCTATCGGCCCTGGCAGGGCGAACGGCTCGGCTCCAGTTCGGCCATTGGTGTGATCGCACTGACCGGTATCCGGCTGGCCTGGACGAGCCGTTGGCTCCGCCGCATGGTGTTCTTCGCGTGGAGCCCTGCGCTGGTCTTTGCGACCAGCTTCTTCGCGTTTGAACAGGCGATCGACGAGGGCCGACTGGCGAACATGCGTGATGCGGCCCGCGCCGGCCGCAACCTCGACGGCGTGGGGATGCTCGGCACCGTGCTGGCCGACACACTGGGACGCTCGCCGGGAACCGCAGCGGGCACGCGGTCCGTACGCCGCGACGATGGACCGATCCTGGATCCGAAGGTCGACATCGCCGACACGCGGCGGTTGGTCTGGTCGCGGCTGCTCCTGGCCTTCATGCGGGTGCCGCAGGCGGTCTTGCTGGCCGTCGTCATCGGACTGGTCGCGCCGACGCTCGTCTCACGCGATCTGCGGGCGAAGGCGTGGCTCGTCTACTTCACACGACCCGTGGGCCGCCTGGAATACATACTCGGCAAGGCGGCCATCCTCGGCGTGCTCGTCGCCGCCATCACGGTACTGCCGGCGTTGGCCTTGTGGCTGATGGGAGTGCTGGTCAGCCCGAGCGTCTGGGTGGCTGTCGACACCTGGGATCTGCCGATCAAGGCGGTCGCAGCGAGCGTCGTGCTGGCGGTTCCAACGGTGCTCCTGGCGCTCGCCTACTCCGCCGCCACGGCGGAGAGCCGGATCGCGAGCTTCGCCTGGTTTGCGACATGGGCGGCCTGCTGGATCGCACACTCGACGCTCACAACTGCCGACCTCGTGGCAGCCGTGCGGCAGGCCGAGACGGCCGACGCGGCGGGGGGCGGCCAACGAGCGGGGCGGGCCGGCTCGTGGAGCGAGGATCCGTTTGGCGATCTGGAGGAGGACCGCTCCGGGAAGGAGCGGCGATCGTCAGCGGTCGCCAGAACTTCCAGTGGCGGGCTCCAGGGGCGGTTCCGCTGGCTCGCAAAAGCAGCCGGCATGGACCCGGCGATCGACCGCTGGGCCTGGCTGTCCCCATACCATGCGCTCGGCGTCGTGCAGGCCTGGATCTTCGGCACCGAGACGCGACCGCAGGCGGTCCTGCCGTCGCTGGTCTCCCTGACGCTCGTATCGCTGATCGCCGTGATCGTGCTGTTGAACAGGATCGATGCGCCCACCCGCGTGTGACTCGTTCGCATTCCCCGTGTCTGCCTGCCCCGCGTCCTCCGTCCCCACTCTCTCCTTCCCGTGCACCCTGCCCACGCCCCCATGCTCTCACTCACACACGTCACCAAGGTCTTCGGGTCGGTGATCGGCGTCAACGACGTGACTGTTACGCTTGGCAACGGCGCCCACGGACTGCTCGGCCCCAACGGTGCCGGCAAGACGACGCTCCTGGGACTCATCACCGGTCAACTGCGGCCCACGATGGGACAGGTTCGCGTGTTTGGCGAGAGTCCGTTCGCCAACCCGCGGGTGCTGCGACGGATCGGGTTCTGTCCCGCCGCGGACCTCTTGGAACGGCGGGCCACGCCGCGGGAGTGGGTGCGGTATCTCGTGCGTCTGTCCGGTTTCCGGCCGCAGGCTGCCGCCACACGGGCGGATCAGGCGCTCGACCGCGTGGGGCTTGGCGAGGCGATGGACCGTCCGCTCTCCACGCTCTCCAAGGGGATGCGTCAGCGGGCCAAACTCGCAGGTGCCATGGCTCACGACCCGGACCTGCTCGTGCTCGACGAACCGTTCGACGGGCTCGATCCGGTGGCCCGACATGACCTCGTCGGTCTCGTACGTCATTGGACGGTTGCCGCCAGTGATGCCGCCGCGCGGCCGCGGACGCTCATCGTGGCCAGCCACCTGCTCCATGAGGTGGAGGCCTTGCACGCCGGACTGGCTGTCATTCTCGGTGGCCGGCTCGTGGCCAGCGGCACGGCCGGCGAGATCCGCGACCTCGTGGATGCCATGCCCTCGGAGGTTCGGATCCGCTGTGACGCACCCCGGCGGCTGGCCGAGGCGATCTGCGGCACGACCGGCGCGGAGAGCATGCGGTTCGAGGGCGAGGATCTGCTCGTGGTGGCCACCCGGCAGCCGCGGGTTTTGGCCGAACGCATCGCGGCTGCCGCGGTCGAGCAGCGGCTCGCCATCCGTGAGATGGCAGCCGGCGACCGGTCGCTCGAAGGCATCTTCGGCCGGCTCGTGCGGCTCCATCGGGGGGTGGCATCATGAGCGGTTCTGATCAGGAACAGGCAGAGGCGGCGCTCCGACCCTCCGCATTCGCCCCCGCCTTGGCGGTCGCCGGCTTTCAGCTCGGACGGCTGCTCTCCCGGCAGCGTCTCCTGCTGGCTGGGCTCGGCGTGATCTTTCCGGCCGCCGTGATGATGGCGGTGCGGCGGACCGCCGCGGGTGGGCTCGACCGCGACCTCGCCGTCACCATGATCTACGCGCTCGTGCCGGAAGCGGTCTGTATGCTCGGACTGCTTGTGACCATGTGTCCCGCGGTGGCCGACGAACTCGAACGCGGCACCTGGATCCACGTCGCCGTCCGGCCCGGCGGCCGACGGGCGCTGCTCCTTGGCACCTATCTGGCCGCCGTGGTCTGGACCAGCACCGTGGCCATTCTGGCCGCGGTACTGGCGGTGTTCGTGTCCCGCGTCGAGCAGCCCCTGCCGCTCGTCGGCATGCTGGCGGCGTTGGTGGTGCTCTCCTCGATCGGACGGGCGGCGCTCTTCGCACTGCCCGCCGTGATCCTGCCCAAGAGGGCCCTCGTGGCAAGCGTGGCCGTGGCGCTCGTGGTGGAGTATCTTGCAGGATTCATCCCGGCGGTCGTCAATCAGGCGACGGTGAGCCTGCGGCTGCGGAGCCTGCTGGTGGCGTGGATGGGCTGGCGGCAGCGGCTGCCGGTGGAGATGCAACTGCTGATCGATTCGCAGCCGGCATGGGTGCAGATTGCAGCAGTCTGCGGCCTGGCGACCGTACTGCTCGTGGTGGCGGTGAAGATTCTCGACTACCGCCAGTTTCCCCCCAGCGTGGAGCTTTGAGATGAGTCCGTCGGAGACGACTTCATGATCGAGGTGGTCGACCTCGTGAAGCACTACAGGGCCAGCGACGGCAGCGTCGTGCGGGCCGTGGACGGCGTTTCGCTCACGGTCGCGCCGGGCGAAATCGTCGGCCTGCTCGGTGCCAACGGCGCCGGCAAGACCACCACCCTGCGGGTGCTGGCCACGCTGCTGAAGCCCACGTCGGGCACCGCCCGCGTGGGAGGGTGCGACGTGCTTGTGGATCCGCTGGGGGCGCGACGGAAGCTGGGCTACATCTCAGCCACGACAGGCGTGCCCGATCGGCTCTCGGCCCGCGAGATATTGAAGTCTTATGGCCGGCTTCACGGCCTCGAGGATGGACCGCTCGCGCGGCGGCTCGACCATCTGGTGCGGGCGCTCGGCCTCACCGACTTTGCCGACCGCCCCGCCGGCCGGCTCTCATCGGGTCAGCGACAGAGGGTTTCGCTGGCCCGTGCACTGGTCCACGATCCGCCGGCGCTCGTGCTCGACGAACCCACCAATGCCCTCGACGTGGTGGGGGCCCGTGATCTGCTCCGACTGCTCGACGGCCTCCGCGCCGACGGGCGGGCGATCCTGCTCTCCACGCACCGGCTCCACGAGATCGAGCACCGGTGCGACCGCTTCGTGATCATCGACGGCGGCCGCATCGTGGCGCAGGGAACACCGGCAGACATCCTCGGAACTCATGCGAGCCTCGAGGAGGCGTTTTTTGCAGCGCTCGCCGCGGGGGCGCCGGCATGAACGCCACCGAGGAACACGTGCCGTCGAGCAACCCGCAGACCAGCGGCCTGCGGGCCAAGGCCCGGCTGGCGCTGGCTCGCCGCGACCTGCTCGAGTTCATCCGCGACCGGCGCACGCTGTTCGTCACGCTGCTTTTGCCGATGGCGATGTATCCCATTCTCGCGCTCTCAAGCGCGCTTGGCGTGAGGACGGCGCTCTCCGATATCGACTCGCGCACAGCACCCACGAATCTTGCCGTGGTGCTCACCGGCTCACCCTGGGACGCGCAGGCGTTCGCCAGACGCGTGGACGGGCTTCCCGTGCCCGAGGAGGGGCGTGTCAAAATCGACTGGCCGGCCTCGATCTCCTTCGGATTTGCCGCGGCCGAAGAGGCAAAAAACGCCGTCGAAGCGGGCCACGCCGACCTCTGGATCGATGTGCCAGCGCGGGTGCTCGAGGAACTCGACGGCGACGGCACGCTTGCGCTCGAGGTGCACGGCCCCGCCACGAAGGTGCTGCCGCCGCGTGTACGGGAGCAGTTTACAGCGGTGATGAGGGGGCTGGCCGACGATGCGCGGCGGCGGCGGATCGACCGGGCAGGCCTGCCTGAGAGCGTGCTCGATCCGGTCGACCTCCACTTCAACGGCAAGGCAGACCCCCCGGGAACGGTATCGGCCCGGAGCATCCTGCCGACGGCGGCCGGCGGCGTGTTCGTTCTGCTGGCCGTGCTGACGATGACCGGTGCGTTTTATCCTGCGATCGACGCGATCGCGGGCGAAAAGGAACGTGGCACGATCGAGACGCTCCTGATCGCTCCCTGCGAGGCGATCGACATCGTGGCAGGAAAATTCTTTGCGGTCTGGGCCGTCGCACTGGCGACGCTCGTGGCCAACGTGATCTCGATCGCCCTGACGACTGCCGTCTCGCTCCGCTTTCTCCCGCAGGGTGGGCCGCTCCTGCCGGAAGGCCATCTGCCTGTGGTCGTGGGTGTGTCGCTGCTCGCCTTTATCGGGCTCTCGGCGGTGGCGGCGGCGATGTGCCTGGCCGTGACCACCGCGTCGAAGAGCGGCAAGGAGGCACAGAACACGCTGACGCCGGTCCTGCTCATCGCCAGCGCCCTGGCTGGCGCGGGCCTCGTCATCAATCCCACCACGAGCCAGCTGCTCCCGGCGGTGCCCTTTGCAGGGCAGGTGTCGCTGGCCCGCGCGACGCTGGAACCGAACGAACGGCCTGCCATGCAGATGACGGAGGGG
>JBIIMX010000258.1:0-5099 GCA_044337765.1 Pirellulales bacterium
CGGACCGATGGTCTTCAGGACCAGACCGCGACGGCCGGCCCCCTCGAACGACTGGCCTTGCCGCTGGCCGTGTCGCTGATCTCGTCGGCAGTGGTCGTCTGGCTCCTGTTACAGATGACAGCGACGCTGCTTACCGATGAGGAGATTCTCTTTCGCGGGCCGGACGTGGCCGGAAACCTCTGGTCACGGCCTGCCCGCCGCCGCCGCCCCTCGCTTGCGCAAGGATTTTCTGCGCTGGGGATCGGGCTGGCGGGGCTGTGGTATGGGCAGGGCCTCGCGCCTGCCGACTTCGCGCTGGCGATTCCCGTGCAGCAGGCCGCGGCGGTGGTTCTGCCTTTGGCCTTGCTGTTGGCCTGGCAGCGGGTCGATCTCCGCAATACCTTCGGCCTGCGGTGGCCGGGGGCCACGGAGGGCGGGGTGGCCTGGCGGACCATGACGAGCCTCATGGGCGGCGTGCTCGTGGGGGCCTGCCTGTTCGTGCTGGGGGCCGCGGTGCTGCTGGCCGTTCGCGGAACGCACGTGTCGGCGGAGGCGAAGAGCCTGGCCGAAAAGCTGATCACGATGATGCGGGACAAGCCCGTCTGGTTGTCGTGGGCGCTCATCGCCCTGCTGCCGGCAATCTGTGAAGAACTTCTCTTCCGGGGTTGGGTGCAGTCGGCGGCCGTCGGGGCCTGGCCCAGCCGCGGCCGGGCGGCGGCAGGCGTGGTCGCCCAAGCGGTCTGTTTCGCGATCTTCCATCTGCTGCCAGAACGCATGCCGCAGACGTTCGCTCTGGGACTCGCGACCGGCGTCATGACGCTGGCCACGCGGAGCCTGCTGCCGGCGATCGCCTGCCATGCGGCACACAACTCGATGCCGCTCCTCTTGCTCTGGTGGGCCGGGGGATTGGCCAAGTCGGCTGACTCTGTCCCCGCGGCTGCGGCGGCCGCCACCAACCTGAACCTTCCGGCAGGCACGGTCGTCGCGGCGCTCGCGGGCTTGGCCGTCGGCACTGCCATGATCTGGCTGGTGGTCCGAGGTCGGCGCTTGGCGGGGCTCCGCGGCCCGCGAGCGGGTGGCCTGCCGACGATCCTGATGGTGGGAGCGATGGCGGTCGGATGCGGGCTGGCGGATCGCGCTGCGAGCGCCGACGAAGCGGCCCCGCAGCGGCTCCGGGTGGGCGTGGTGCCGATCGCCTCGGCGCTTGCCTGGGACGGCGAACAGCCCACAGGCGTGATGATCGATATCTGGCAGGACCTTGCCCGGCGGCTCGGCCTGGAGGCCAAATTCGTTCGCGCAGACTCCTTCATGCAGCTGTTGACCATGTTGACCCGAGCCGAGGTGGACGTCGCCCTCGGGCCGATCGCGATCACCGAGGAACGGGAACGATTGTTCGATCTCACCCACCCCATCGCCCATTCCGGCCTGCGGGTTGTGGTCTGCACGCGGGATGAATCGGGGTTCCTGTCGGCGCTTGGCACCCTGTTCTCATGGCGGCTGCTCGAATTGCTGGGGGCTGTTCTCCTGCTCGTGCTCGCCTCGGGACATCTGCTCTGGTGGTGCGAGCACCGGGGCAATCCGCAGTCGTTTCCACCGGAGTATCCGCATGGAATGTGGGAGGCGATCTGGTGGATCGCCTCGACGGTCGTCGCCGGCGGCTGCGACAACAAGCACGTCGGCAGCTGGCTTGGTCGCTCGATCGCATTTGCCTGGATGGTGGGCGGAATCATGCTCCTGGCGGCATTCACCAGCGTGCTCACCGCCACGCTGACGGCGGAGCAGGTGGCGGGATCCATCCATGGCCCCAAGGATCTCGCTGACCGCGCGGTCGGCTGTCAGGAGGCGGCCGTGTCGGCGAAGGAGATCAGGAGGCGGGGCGGCATGCCCAGGGAATTTGCCAGGCTCGACGAGGCATTGAACTCGCTTGAACGCGGTGAAATCGACGCTGTCGTCGGCGAAAACCAGCAGATGATGTTTCTCCTGAACCAGCCCGGCCGGCAGCGACTCAGAATGGTCGGCCCAATTTTCGAATCGTTCGACTATGGCATCGGCCTTTCAGCCGGCAGCCCGCTCCGCGAGCGGTTCAATACGGCGATCCTGCGGATGCGGGAGGACGGCTCCATCGACCGCATCCGAGAGCACTGGCTGGGCCAGCACGACTAGAACCGAGCCAAGCGGGTTTCGACTTTTCTGGAACTATGGCTACGGGGCGGCAAAAGTCTCGTCGCGTGGGCAGGATAGCCCAAAGCTCCTCGAGCTTTCGCCGACCCCTTCGCCTGCCTTGTCCGGTTCGCCACGTTGCTGCCACCACTGTCTTGGATGCGCTCAAAAGCACGTTCGACTTTTCTGGAGCTATGGCTACGGGGCGGCAAAAGTCTCGTGGCAGCCTGCGCCCGGCGACGGTCACGCGAAGAGTTGCTTGACCGGCTTCGCCGGCTCGACACCGGTGAGTTTCGTGTCGAGGCCCTGGTATTCGACCGTAAACCGGCCATGGTCGATGCCCAGCAGGTGCAGCATCGTCGCATGCAGGTCGCGGACGTGCACGACGTCCTTCACGGCGTGGTAACCGAAGTCGTCCGTCTCGCCGTGCACGATGCCGCCTCTGATGCCGCCGCCCGCAAGCGCCATGCTGAAGCCCTTGATATGGTGGTCGCGACCGATCGTGCCTTTGCCTCCCTGGCCCATCGGGGTGCGCCCAAACTCGCCCCCGATCACGACGAGCGTCTCGTCGAGCAGCCCGCGACGCTCTAGGTCGGTGATGAGTGCCGCGGCCGCCCGATCGGTCGGTGGGCAGATCTCTTTCATATACCTGTCGATGTCACCGTGATGGTCCCACTCACTGTGGTAGAGATGCACGAACCGCACACCCCGCTCCACGAGCCGCCGAGCCATGAGGCAATTGGTGCCAACCGTCGCCTTGCCGGGCTCCGCTCCGTAGAGGGCGAGCGTCTCGGCCGTCTCGCCGGAGAGATCGGCGAGCGCCGGCACGCTCGACTGCATGCGGAAGGCGAGTTCGTATTGCTTGATACGCGTGGCGATTTCGGGATCGGCCAGCGTCCCGAGCCGACGGTGCTCGAGGGCCGCGACCGTGTCTATCAAGTCACGCTGATGGACCGCGGAAACCCCCGGCGGGTTGTTGACGTAGTGCACGGGGGCCCCGCTCGTGGAAAATTCGACCCCCTGAAACTGCCCCGGCAGGAATCCCGAGTGCCACTGTCTGGCCGCGATCGGCTGCGGGCTGCGGCCCATCTTGCTCGTCATCACGACGAAACCGGGGAGATCGTCGGCCTCGCTGCCGAGGCCATAGGTCACCCAGGCTCCCATGCTCGGCCGCCCGGAGAGCGCCGTGCCGCAGTTCATGTAGGTGTGGGCCGGGTCGTGGTTGATCTGCTCCGTCACCATGCTCCGCACGATCGCCAGCCTGTCCGACAGACCGCCCAGCCGGGGAAAGAAATCGCTCACCGCCGTGCCGCTTTCGCCGTGCTGCGAGAAGCTCGTCCGCGGGCCGAGGCAGACGAGCTTCTGTCCCTGAAGCTGCGCGATCGGCTGGCCGGCCGTCACGCTCGCCGGCATCTCCTGGCCATCGAGCTTGGCGAGCACAGGCTTGTAGTCGAACGTCTCCAGATGGCTCGGGCCACCCGCCAGACAGAGGAAGATCACCGACTTCGCCCTCGGCGGATGATGGAGCGGGGAGATCGCGCCCGCAAAACGGTCGCCAGCCGGAGGCCGGTCGGCCGGCGCCGAGATGGTCGCCGCCAGCCCGTCTCGTGCCAGCAGGCCCGAGAGCGCGGCTGTGCCAAGCGAGAGACCCGAGTGGCCGAGAAACGTGCGGCGGTGGATCGTTTGCGGGTCTTCCATGGCTAATACCTCGCGATGGCCTCGTGAAGGTTGAGGACCGCGCGAGCGGCCGCTGTCCAGGCTGCCAGTTCAATCGGATCGAGCGACGTGTCGCGGGCCGCGATGCCGACGGCGAGGAGTTCGCCCGCCGCCTTCGGGTCGGCCCGGAATTCCTCACGGCGGCGCGCGAGCAGTCCCTTCACGAGAGCCGTCTCCTCGGCATCCGGCATGCGTGAGAGCGCGCGATTCCAGAGAAACCCGATTCGCTCGTCGTCGGTCGTGCCACCCGACGCGACGGCACGTTCTGCGAGCTTCCGGGCGGCCTCGACGAAGGTCGGGTCGTTCAAGAGCACGAGCGCCGCCTTGGGCGTGTTCGACCGCATCCGGGCCGCCGTGCATTCCTCACGATTGGGTGCGTCGAAGGCCAGGAGTTGCGGATGCAGGAACATCCGCTGCCAGTGAACGTAGATCCCCCGTCGCCACTGGCGGCTGTCTGCGTCGGCCTTGTATTCCCGCTGCGGAAAATTCAGGTGCCGGTAATAGCCGGCAGGCTGGTAGGGATGCACGCTCGCGCCGCCGAGTTGCTCCACCAGCAGCCCGCCGGCAAAAAGTGCTGCGTCGCGAACGCCCTCGGCGGGCAGCCTCCAGCGTGCCTGCCGGGCAAGCAGCCGATTGTCGGGATCTCGGGCGAGCAGTTCAGCCGAGACGTCGGAGGTCATCCGATAGGCGCGGCTCGTGACGATCGTGCGGATGAGGGTGCGCATGTCCCATCCCTGACGCATGAATTCGAGCGACAGCCGGTCGAGCAATTCCGGGTGGTCGGGAAGTTCCCCCTGACCGCCGAAATCACCGGCGCTCCGGCAGAGGCCGGCGCCGAAAAAGATCGCCCAGATCCGATTTGCTGTCACGCGGGCGGTGAACTCGCCCACGCCGCCATCGGCGACCGGCGCGACCAGCCAGCGGGCCAGGTCGGCCCGCGTGCCACGGCCCTTGGTTTGCAGCGTGCCGAGAAAAGCCGGGATCGCCGGCTCGACCAGCGGACCCGATTCATCCATCCAGTTGCCGCGGGGCAGGATCCTCACCCCGCGTGGCTCCTTGAGCGACCGCGTGATCATCAGCCTGCGATCGAGCGACTTGCGGTCGGCAGTGAGCCGGTCGAGTTCGAGCCGTCTGGCGACCACGATCTCCGGCTCGGGCTCCTGCGGCTGCGCCAGCGGCGGGAGGACGAGCGGCGGCAGTTGGGCTGCGAGGGAGTGCATCCGGGCGTCGAGTTCGGCGGCCCG
>JBIIMX010000267.1:0-4965 GCA_044337765.1 Pirellulales bacterium
GCACCAGCGCCATCAGCACGTCGCCATCGGCCGTCTTGAGCAGGGGGCTGCTGGTGCCCGGTGTTTCGAAGCGGACGTAACGCGAGAGGAAGACCTCGCCCGCCGGCCCCCACTCGTCGCGGATGAGGGGCAAGAGCAGCGGATGGCCGAGGTCGCTCTCGAGGATGCTGAGCGTCCGCGGGGGCTCGGCCTCCGACACCTGGCCGATGGTCAGGCCGTTGAGCAGCGGGGCGAACCGCTCGTTGAACCGCACGGGTGATGCATCGGCCTCGGCGATGATCCAGATCACGCCGCCGGCCGCGGCGAAGGACCGCAGATCCTTATACGACTGCTCCGGCAGGTCGACCACGCCGTAGAGGACGATCAGCGAGTAGAGCGGCAGCGAAACTCTCGGCAGCGCGGTCGGCGTCACCCGTTTGCTGTTCACCTGCGTGCCTCCGCCCTGGCCGACGGCTTCGCCTGGGTTGATCGCGTAGCCGAGCAGATCGAGCCCGTCGAACCGCACCGTGGCGGATTGCGGCTCGTCCTCTTCGTCTGCCTCCGCCACGAGCAGCACCTGTCGGCGGTCGCGCATCCGCATCGGGGCATGAAACACGTTGTCGCCGGGGAGCACGTCGTCGGGCAGCTCCGCCCGGGCCACGCTGTCGAGCGGCGAATCGAACCGCTGCACGAGATCGACGTGCGCCGTCTCACCGGGGGCGAGTTCGATCCTCCGTTCCTCGCCGGCGGCGTCACCGTCCTGCCCGTTCCTGATCGCGATGGCCGCCGGCTGCGGTGCGTCGGTGCCATTGCGGACAACGGTGGTGAGGCGGCTGCTGCCCCCGACGAAGGCCTGCGACGGTGCGAACGCCGCCCGCTCGATTGCCAGGTTGGGCTGGTCCGATTCGGGGGCGTCGATCCAGAGCAGCTTCACGCGGCCGAGCCCGGGCGGGGGGGCCGGCTCCTCGAGGTCCGCGGCGAACGCGTCGCGCTGGCGATCGGAAAAGACCACGACGCACGCGTTCACCGACCGCCTCACGCGGACCTGCTCGATCGCGGCGCGGACCGCGGCGGACAGTCCGCTCGATCCGCTGTCGCTCACCGTGCATGCCTCCACCTCCGTCCGCAACTGGTCGCGATCGGAGAGGAAGCCGGTGGCACGGGTCACGTCGTCACCGACGAGCGTCAGCGACGCGCGGTCGCCCTCCCGCAGCGACGCGACGAGTTCGAGCGCCTGCCGCTTGCTCCTGTCGAAGAGTGACTCCGTCTCGCTCACATGCCGCCGCATGCTCATCGATTGATCGACGACGATGGCCAGCGTCCGTGGCCCGGGTTCGCTGCCGCTCCAATACAGTCGCGCCATGAGCATGACGAACAATCCGAGCAGGAGCAGCCGCAGCAGCAGCTGCAGCAGGTCGCGGGGCACGGGTGCGAAGGCGTTGGCCAGGTCCTCGCGATCGAGAAACTCGAGCGTCGAGAGGGGCTGCGGTCGCAGCCGCTGCCGCTGGATGAGGTGGATGATCACCGGCAGCGAAAGCCCGAGCAGCCCGAGCAGCATGGCGGGATGGAGCACTAGCGGCCTCCCGTCAGCTGGCGGCGGATGAAGTGGAGCGAGAGCAGGCTGCGGAGGTCGTCGGCGTTGCTCAGCAGCAGGTAGTCGGCCTGGGCACGCTGGCACGCCTGTTCGACCTCGTGCAGGTGGGCGTTCAGCCGCGCGAGGTATTTCGTCCGCAGCACTGCCGGATCGCCGACGACGCGGGCGCCCGTTTCAGGGTGCCGGAACTCGGTGAGGCGATCGAAGGGAAAGTCGAGCTCCTGCCGGTCGAGAATCTGGATCAGTGTCACGTCCTGCTGCTGCGCACGCAGCCGGCGGAGGGCGCGGCCGAGCGGCTCGACGGGATCGAGCGCGTCGGAGATGAGCAGGATCATTCCGCGGGTGCCAAAACGCGGTGCCGCCTCGAGCAGCAGGTCGCCGAGCCTGCCGCCTCCGCCGCCGGGAGGATTGGCGAGATGCTCGAAGAGGAGACGGCGATGCTGCGGCCCCTGCCGGGCCGGAATATGCTCGTCGATGCGATCGCCCAGGCAGACGAGGCCGACCGCGTCCTGCTGGCCCTGCACCATCACCGTGACCGCGCCGGCAATGGCGCACGCCAGGTCGAGCTTGCCGGGCAGGCCGTCGGCGGGGGGCACCCGCATCGAGGCCGAGGTGTCGACCGCGAGGTTGACCCGCATGTTCGACTCCATCTCGTGCACCTTCACGTAGAGCCGTTCGGTGCGGGCCAGCACCCGCCAGTCGATCGACCGCAGTTCATCCCCCCGGCGGTATTCGCGGTGCTCGATGAACTCCGTCGAGAGCCCGTGGTCGCTCGTGCGGTGGCGGTTGTTGTAGAGGCCGCGAACCAGGAACCGGGAGCGCAGTTCGATTCCCTTGAGCCGCTGCAGCAGGGCCGGATCGAGCGCGAGAGAGTTGTCGGCCGTGGATGCCATGCGGGGTCGCGGGAACTCGGAAGACGGATCGGGAGGGAGCCCCGGCCGAGGAGGCGGCGCCTCCTCAGGCGGCCTCGGCGGGTACGGTGTCGAGGAGCGAGGCGATCACCTTCTGGGTATCGAGACCCTCGGCCTGGCCGTTGAAGTTGAGGGCGATGCGATGACGCAGCACGCTGTGGGCGACGGCCTTCACGCCCTCGATCGAGGCGTGGGTGTGGCCGTGCAGCACGGCGTGGGCCTTGGCCCCGAGCGCAAGGTATTGCGCGGCGCGGGGGCCGCATCCCCAGCTGACGTAGTCCTTCACGATCCTCGGCGCCGATGCGTGTCCCGGACGGGTCACGCTCGACAGGCGGACGATGTAGTCGACCACCGGGCGGGCGATCGGCACGCGGCGGACGATCTGCTGGATCTGAAGGATCTCGTCGGCGTCCATCACGGCGGCGACCGACGCGGACGTGCCACCGGTCGTGCGGATGACGATCTCAGCCAGCTCGTCGTCGCTGGGGTAGTCGACGAACGTGTTGAACATGAACCGGTCGAGCTGCGCTTCGGGCAGTGGGTAGGTGCCCTCCTGCTCGAGCGGGTTCTGCGTGGCCATGACCAGAAACGGCCGGGGCAGCTTCAGGGTCTGGCGGCCCGCGCTCACCTCGCGTTCCTGCATCGCCTGCAACAGCGCGGCCTGGGTCTTCGGCGGCGTGCGGTTGATCTCGTCGGCGAGGAGCAGGTTCGTGAACACCGGCCCGTTCACGAATCGGAACTCACGGCGGCCGGTGGCCCGGTCCTCCTCGATCACCTCCGAACCGGTGATGTCGCCCGGCAGGAGATCGGGCGTGAACTGCACCCGTTTGAAGTCGAGCTTCAGCACCTTGGCGAGCGTGGCGATCAAGAGCGTCTTGGCGAGGCCGGGAACGCCCACCAGCAGGATGTGCGAGTCGCAGAACAGCGACATGAGCACGTCGTCGATCACCTCTCGTTGGCCGACGACCACCTTCGCCATTTCGGCATGGATCCTGTCGTAGGCCGCGCGACAGCTTTCGATGGCTGCCAGATCGTCGGGGATCTCGGACATGAGACTTCCTTGCGGTGGGGGTGAGGGAGGGCGATGAGAGCCCTCCGGTTACTTCTTAGCGCAAGGGGCAAAATCCCACGCCAGACCGATTTTTTCTTGCGGAGGCCGCTCGCGGCTCACGGATACGACTGCTTATAGTAGTTCATGATAAAAGACGGCGTTCGGTTACCCTCGAGGCGGAGAGTCGGATGCAAGTGAGGCGACAAAGGGTGTTTGTGCGGCTGGTGATGGGGCTCATGGCGTGCCAGGCGGGGAGCGTGCCCGCGCCGGCCGCGGAACCTCCGGCGGCGGTTCGTGTTCCCAAGGCTTCCGAGCCGCCGGTCGTTGACGGCCGGCTCGAAGACGCCTGCTGGCAGCGAGCCCCGTTGTCGGCCGTCGACTTCGTGATGGGGAAACAGGGCCAGAAAGGCAAACGCATGCCGATGCAGTGCCGCCTGACCTGGGACGACCAGTATCTGTTCATCGGTTACGAGACGTTCGACGACAACCTGATCGCGGTCGGCACCGACGAAGAGCAGGGGCCCGCCTCCAACCGCCGCGAGGGCGCGAAAATTCACGACCCTCAAGCCAAGGTCGACGTCGCCGAATTTTTCATCACCTGCGGCGACGACCACCATTTCTGGGAATTCCATCACAACGCCCGCAACCAGTTCAACGACGTGTGGTGCGCGGTGATCGACGACAAGCAGCCGATCACGAAGACCTCCCTGGCACGCTACGGCATCCACTTCGGACACGGCGAACATCTCGACGATGACGCCGGGGCGAAGGCCAGCTTCGCAGCCGCGGTGAACGTGAAGCCAAAAGCGGACGGCGCGGCCTCGACGGTCAATGACGACTCGGATACCGACACCGGCTACACCGCGGAACTGCGGCTCCCGTGGGCGGGGCTGGGCGCACCGCTTGAGCGGGAGACCCTGATCATCGTCGAACCGACAACGCCCGAGGGAAAAAAGACCTCCTATCACGGCCCCTGGAAGATGGCGGGGGCGGAGATCAGGGTGTTGAGCGTCTGCCAGAACGGCGACCTCGAGGATCGCTACCACCACGACGGGCCGCTGTTTCCGGGAGGCTGGTTCCATAAGGGCGCGGCTGTCTGGCCGAGGTATCTGCTCGTGGCGGATGAGGACGATCAAAACCGATGACGATCGTGATCCTCTTCCTCGCGGCGATGCTCGTGGCCGCCACGCCGGTGGTCGCTGAATCGCTCGATGACTTGGAGAGGGTAGCGGTCGAACACTATCTCGACGATGTGGCCCGCGGCGCTCGCGGCCAGCCCGCGATGGTCGATCGGTTCGCCGGCCTGTCGTGGCCCGGCGTGCGGTTCGTCATCGAGCGGTATGCGGCGCTCGACGAGCCTGTCGACCCCGCGATCCATCGGGCGTTTCGTTCGCTGCTCGAGAGGACCACTCGCACGGTGCTGCTGCCTG
>JBIIMX010000268.1:0-4948 GCA_044337765.1 Pirellulales bacterium
GGCGGCCCGCGCCGCCGTCGGAAAAACGGCCGCCGCCGGCGCCATGCGGATCGGCTGGGCGGCAGTCTTCCTCAAGGCCTATGCACTCGTCGCCCGCGAGATGCCCGTGCTCCGCACCTGGCTGGTGCAAGGGTATTCTGGATCCCGCCTCGCCACCGCCACGGAGAGCGTGGCGACGCTGGCCGTGAACCGGATCGAAGACGGCGAAGACCGGCTCTTCTGGGCGCGGCTGGCATCGCCCGACACCCTGCCGCTGCCGCAGATTCAGCAGTTCATCGCCGACTGTGCGACGAAGCCGGTCGAGGAGATGTTCAAGCGGCAACTGGAACTGGAGATGGTGCCGGGGTTCCTGCGGCGGACGATCCTGCGATGGAACATGAACTCGTTCTCGCGAAAGCGGGCAGCACGGATCGGCACGTTCAGCCTCTCCACGCTGGCCGGCCTGGGCGCGACCAATCGCTTTCACCCCACCATCTGCACGACGAGCCTCTCCTACGCACCGCTCGATGCGAAGGGGAACTGCCTGGTGACGCTCATCGCCGACCATCGCGTGCTCGACGGCGCCGTCGTGGCGCGGGCGCTCGCCCGGCTGGAAGAGGTGCTCTGCCACGAGATGCTCGCGGAACTCGGCGGGTTGGCCACCGTCAGCCCGCTGGCGGCTCGCCCGCCAGCCGCCGCCTGATCGCGGCGAGCCGCTCGGCAAGGTCCCGCTCGAAGCCCCGGTCGGTCGGCTCGTAATAGCGCTTTTCGATGCCCAGGTATTGGCCAAGATAATCCTGCGCAGCGATGCCGTCCGGTGCATCGTGGGAATACGCATACCCTTGGCCGTGGCCAAGCTGCTTGGCACCGGCATAGTGCTTGTCCTGCAGGTGCCGCGGCACCGGGATCACCGCCTGCTCGCGGACGTCCCGCCTCGCAGCGCCGATCGCCGTCGTGCAGGCGTTGCTCTTCGGGGCGAGCGCCAGATAGGTCACCGCCTGCGACAGGGAGAGTTGGCATTCAGGCAGACCCACGAACTCCGTCGCCTGCATCGCCGCCACCGCGATCATGAGGGCCCGCGGATCGGCATTGCCCACGTCCTCGCTCGCGAGGATCACGAGCCTACGCGCGAGAAACCGCACATCCTCGCCCCCCTCCAGCATCCGCGCGAGCCAATAGAGGCCCGCATCCGCATCGCTGCCGCGGATGCTCTTGATCAGGGCACTCGCGCAGTCGTAGTGGGTGTCGCCCGAGTCATACGTGATCGCCTTCCGCTGCACGCTCTCGCGGGCCAACTCAACCGTGAAGATGAGCGGCCGCTCGGGGCTCGAGAGCACGCCGATTTCGAGGGCTCCAAGCGCCCGCCGGGCATCGCCGTCAGAGGTCTCCACGAGCAGCGCGACCGCCTGCGGCGCAAGTTCAATGCGTTCGTTGCCCAGCCCATGCTCGCGGTCGGCCACCGCCCGCCGGAGAATCTCCGCGATGTCGTCCCGCGACAGGGCTTCCAATTCAAAGATGCGACTGCGGCTGACCAGGGCGCTCGTCAGCGCGAAAAAGGGATTCTGCGTGGTGGCGCCGATCAGCGCGATCACGCCATTCTCGACGTCGGGCAGGAGCACGTCCTGCTGGGCCTTCGAGTAGCGATGAATCTCGTCGACGAACAGGCAGGTCTTCTGCCCGTCGTCCTCGAGCCTGCGGCGAGCGGCCTCCAGCACATCGCGGACATCCTTCACGCCCGAGGCGGTGGCGGAAAGTTCCACGAACCGTCGCTTCGTCTCGCGGGCGATAATCTCGGCAAGCGTCGTCTTGCCCACGCCAGGCGGGCCGAAGAGGATCACCGACCCCAGACGGTCGGCCTCGATGAGCCGCCGCAGGAGGGTGCCCGGCCCCACCACCTTCGCCTGCCCGACATAATCCGCCAGCCGCCGCGGCCGCATGCGGGCAGCCAGCGGCGCGGCCCGTGCAACATTCGCGGCCCGCGAGGCAGAGAAGAGATCGGCCATGCACTACCTCGAACCGTCGGCTGCGAAAGGCTTCGAACACCCGAGACGATTGTCGCGGCTCGGATCGTTTCGGGAAGCCCGCCGGGACTTCAACGGCGAATGGCCAGGAAGAGCCGGGCAGGCGGCACGGTCCTGTTCATCCGCCACGACACGGCCGCCAGACCGCCGAAGGCTTCGTTGGCGGCATCGAAGATTCCCGTGCCCACGGCCTTCAATCGCAGCGTGTAGCCGCCGGCCACGTGCGTGCTGCGGATGTTCGTGATCGTATAGGTGATCTGGTCGGACGTCGTGACACGCGCCCCGGCCAGCGAGGCGACCGCACGACCGCGGAGGAGCACGAAATCGTCGAGCGTCACGCCCCGCACCGCTCGGTTGAAGGTGACCGTGATCGACGTGATCGCCCGAGTTGTGGTCGTGGCGACCGCCCGGAACGTGGCCGTGAGCGGCGGCAACGTCGCAGACGGCGGAGGACGGACGGGGAGCACGGTCGGCAGCACCACCGGCGACACCACGGAATAGTCTCCCCGTGCCGGATCGGCGAGGACCGGCCGCACGGTGTTGATCCGGTTGTTGGCCAGCACATCGGCGGCCAACCCCGCCTGCGAGATTCCCAGCGAGTGGTCGGCACCGCCGTTCCAGATCACGTTGCCCAGGATCTGGAGATTCGTGTCGGCCCGGGCGGGTGACGGGATGTTCGAGCCGGGCGAGGTCGGCCGCGGTTCGGCGATCGCAAACTGCTGCCAGCGGCTCACGAACCCGTCGGGATTCAGGACCACGTTGTCGACGATCGAGACGTTCTGATTGGGGATCGGCTCTTCGCCGCCGATGACCGCGGTGCCCCAGCCGCCCTGCGTCAGGTAGCGGCGGCAGGCCGCCTGGTCGCCATCGCACGACCGCGCCCCGAATCCAACCTCGATCACATGGCTCCGGCTGCCCACACGATAGAGCGTGTTGCGGGCCATGACGACATTGGAGCCGCCGTTCACGCCAAACCCGGCCCCCTCGGTGTCGTGGATCACATTGTCGGTGAACGTGATGTCGTAGGCCTCGTATTGCAGCCAGGGCGCGACCATGAACTCAAAGCCGGTGCCCTGCCCCGCAGTGAAGCCGCCCGTTCCGGCGTCGTAGAACTCGTTGCCGGCAACGATCAGTGATGCCGAACCGCCTTTCGCATACATCGCCCAGTCGCCGGCGCGATGGATCCGGCTGCCGACGACGTGGCCATACTGTACCGCCACGAAATCGACGGCGTTGTCCCAGGCTCCGGAGATGTCGCAGTGCTCCACGTAGATGTACTGGCTCTGGTTGACCTTGAGCGTCTCCTGAGGCACGGCGTAGGACGCGATGTCGCCCACACCCCGGATCGTCGTGCCGCGGAGGAGCACGTGGGAACAGCTGTCGAGGTGCAGCACGTCGCCGCCGCCTGCCGAAAGATCGAGGCCGAGCAGATAGAGGTGCCGACAGTCGTAGACGTTCATGTTCGGCAGTCGGGCGGTACCGTCACCGTCGATCGCCTTGAGCACGATCGGGGCCGCTTGCGTGCCGTGCCTGCTCTCCCAGTAGTTGGGCACGACGGCCTCTGTGTAGGTGCCGCGGGTGAGGTTGATCTGAAAGCCTGTCGCGAGGGTGACGTTCACAGGCACCCGACGCCACGCCTCGGAGAGTGTGCGGACGGCCAAGGCCCGCGACGCACCGCTGTTGCCGTCACTGCCGGCGGCGGGGTCGACCCAGATCTGGTTGAACGCGGGAGCCCCGGCCGGAGGGGTCGTGTCAAACGTCGGCAGCAGGTTCTGCGCCGCACACGCGAGCCTCGATTCGAGGGATTCCAAGAACTCGAGTGGCAAGCCATGCCGTCTGGGCAAGGTCCGTCTCATGGGAGGGGCTCCGTGGTCGGGTGTTTTGAGTTCCGGGCTCAGGCCCGAAGCTCCAACAGTCCCGCGTGATCCATCGCGCCCCTGACAGACAAATCGTATGCGTCACGCACCAGCCCAGACAAACTCGATCGTGGCGTCGATCTCGGGAGACAGGCTTTTATGAACAGGACACGTGTGTGCGGCCTGCTCGAGCATGGCCCGCTGCGGGTGGTCGGCCGGCAGCGGAATCGTCAACCGGGTCCGCAGGCTGGCGATCCGTCGCGGCATGTCCTTGCTCATCTCCTTGACGGTTTCCGCCTTCATGCCGATGAGATCGAGGCCATGACGCTCCGCCACGATGCCCATGATCGTCATCATGCAGCCGCCAAGCGCCGTGGCGACCAGATCGGTTGGCGAAAAGCTCTCCCCCTTGCCGTGGTTGTCGACGGGGGCGTCGGTGATGAGCGTGGTGCCGCTGGGGCCGTGGGTGGCGCGGCACCGCAGCCCGCCTTCGTAGGTGCTGGTGAGTGTGACCATGGGATGCTTGCTCCTCAGAGAAGGGAATGACATCGAAGTGTATCGTCCGGACGCGCTGCCGCATCGCCCGCCGCGGCGGCCGGGCTCTCCGGCAGCCGCTGGCGGCGAATGACGATCGTTCGCCGATAGGGCGGACGCCACCACGCGGTGAAGGGAAAGCTTGGAAAACCGCCAGTTTCGCCCGGCGTCTGCTCCCGCTCGTCCACCACCATGAAGTCGGGCCGCAGGTCGGGAAACTGAGCACGAAACTTGGGGTCTGGATAGTCATGCGGCACCTCCGCCTGATAGGCATCGGTAGGCACCCGGATCCGTGGGTCGTTGACATACCCACCCCGCTCGATCTGCTCCCAGCCGTCGATCACCCACTTCGACGTGATTCGCTCCCGAGGCACCCCCTGCTGCCGCAGGAGAGCGATGGCCGCCAGCCTCGTCCGCGTGTCGGCAAACTCGTCGTGCACGATCGCGATGCCGCGGAGCGCGAAGAATCCGACCAGCAGCCAGCCCAGCATCGAGCGGCGGTCGGCGCCGGCATACGGCGAGGCTGGCACCGAGCGGGTGCAGTACAAGAGCCCGCAG
>JBIIMX010000269.1:0-4946 GCA_044337765.1 Pirellulales bacterium
CTACGAACTGTACGACCGGTTTGAGGCCCGTGGAAAACGCATCCATGGTGCTTCGGGTGCCGGTCCTGCGGACCGTGACGGTTCTGATGGCGGCCGTCACGGAATTCATGAATCCGCAGACGGTTTTTCTTACGCAGGCGCACCAGAGCGCAACCTAGGCTAGAGAAGATGGTGATCGGGCCGGCGTGACCGGCCGGTCGGCCCACCGAGCTTTAGGAGTGCGAGATGAGAATCCGGCGTCCCCTTTTCGTCGTGCTGTTGGCAAGCGGTGCGGCAGGCATGATGCCGTCCGCGTGTCAGGCCCAGTGCTGCCTGTCCGAGCTCTTCGCTGGCTGCCGCAAGGCGCCGGCGGCCTACGCTGTGGCCCCGATTCCGGCACCGATGATCGCTCCCGTCGCCGCACCGATCCCGGCACCACCGCCACCGGTCGTCGTGCCGGTGCAACAGGTGAGCTATGTGCCCGAGACCACCTACCGAACGCAGTACCAGTGCGTGCCGGTCACCAGCTATAAGCCGTCGAGCGAGATCGATCCCTGTACCGGCTGCCCAAGGGAGTGCATGGAGCAGGTGACGCAGTACGTGCAGCAGCCAGTCAATGTGCCGGTGACGCAGTACCGGGCTGTGTATTCGACCAAGTACGTGCAGATGCAGCCTGGATACGCAGCTGGAGGCTACGGCGTTCCAGGGGCTGCGACGGCACCGATGATGGCTCCCGCGACCGCGGGAGCCGCTCCGAGTCCATTCGCTTCGACGGTGCAGACGACACCGCAGGCTTGGGGTGCCGCGGGAACGGATGTGCCCCAGCAACTGATCCAGCCAGGACAGCCGCAGAACATCGCAGCCCCGGCGATGGCCCCGGCGATGGTACCGCAGCAGGGAGTGCAGCAGCCGATGTACCAGCAGCCAACTTTTCAACAGCCGATCGTGCCGCAGAGCGGCACATATGCGGCGCCCGCTCCCGCTCCCATGCAGCCTCAGCCCACCGCACCGCCGATGCTGTCGCCTACGCCGTCGCTGAAGCCGATACCCGAACTCCAGCGGACGCCGCCCGCGAATGGTGCCGGTTCCGCGGGGTCGGCTGCGGGCACCTTGCCCGGCAGCCCGGGCGCCACGGTGCCGATGATGCAACCATACCGTGCCCCCGCCAACGGCACGCCAGCACCCTCGTTGGCACCATCGTTGGCACCGCTGGGAGGGTACGGCACCGGCGCGAGTGGCACTACGAGCGGCGGTACGAGCACCAGCGGTAGCAATGGCATGCCGGTGTTGCCGGGCGGCGGTCCGAGCCCCACAACGGGAGCCTTCCCGAAGCTCCTCGAGCCGACCGGCCACACCACCTCATGGCAGCCCGCCGCGGGCTGGCCGTCGCAGGTGGCACGGCCCACGGGCTATCCGACGGCCGCCCTGCCTGGCCGCGTGCAATAGCCTGCGGCCTGATACGATGCCGGCAGCCGGACCCGCGTGACGGCGGCCCAGCCTCGGGGTCGATTCCGAGGTCGTCGTTCCGAGACCCGCCGTGACGAATGCCGACATCGCAGCGACTTTCGAGCAAATTGCCGACCTGCTTGAGTATCAGGGGGGCAATGTCTTTCGCGTGCGGGCCTACCGGAACGCTGCCCGAACCATCGAAGGCATGGTCGAGTCGCTGGCCGCTGTGCGGGCGGATACGGCTCGCTCCCTGACCGACCTCGAGGGTATCGGCAGCGATCTGGCAGAAAAGATCGACACGCTCCTGGATACGGGCGAGTCGCCTCTGCTGGCCGAGCTGCGAAAAGCGGTGCCGGCGGTGGTGTTCGAACTCATGCGGGTGCCGGGACTCGGTCCCAAAAAGGTGAAATTGCTGGTCGACCAGTTGGGCATCGACTCTCTCGACGCACTGGAAGCGGCCTGTCGTGCGGGCAGAGTCGAGGGCGTAAAGGGGTTTGGGGCGAAGACCCAGGCGGCGATTCTCGGAAACATCGCGTTTGCCAAGGACCCGGAGCATGCGCGGCTCTTGTGGCAGGAGGCCGACGCGATCGTGCAGGAAGTGCTCGCCTGGATGCGTGGGTGTCCACAGGTTCGGCAGATCGAGGGTGCAGGCAGTTGGCGGCGGGGGCGGGAGACGGTGGGCGACCTTGATTTCGTCGTTGACAGCGCAGACTCCGCCGCCGTCATGGACAGGCTGCATGCCTGGAAGGAGACCTCGGCAGTCTTGCTGCGCGGCGAGACCAAGACGAGTGTCCGCGGGCCGCGGGGCGTTCAGATCGACCTGCGCGTTGTCGAGCACGGCTCGTTTGGTGCGGCGCTTCAGTATTTCACAGGGTCCAAGGAACACAACGTGCGGCTTCGATCGCGGGCACGCGACCGCGGGCTGACGATCAACGAATACGGCGTGTACGCCGTAGGTTCGGCAGACGAGACCGATGCAGAGCCGGCGAAAGGCGAGTTGGTCGCCGGTGCCACCGAGCAGGCAGTCTACGAAGCGGTGGGGCTGCAGTGGGTGCCACCTGAACTCCGCGAGGGCCGCCACGAACTCATCGACGCCGAGCGTGGCGAACTTCCGGAGTTGGTGGAGCTGTCCGATATCCGTGGTGATCTCCACATGCACACGACCGCCACCGACGGCGAGGACACGCTCGCGGAAATGGTCCGGGCGGCGATCGCCCGCGGGCTCCACTACATCGCGATCACCGATCACGGCCAGCGGGTCACGATGGCGCGAGGCCTCGACAAACAACGACTGTTGAAGCAATGGAGCGAGATCGATCGTCTCAATGAGTCATTGGCCGAGGATGGCCGGCCGCCAATCGTGGTCCTGAAGGGGATCGAGGTCGACATGCTGGAAAAAGGCGGTCTTGACCTGCCCGATGACGTCCTCGAGAAGGCCGACTGGGTTGTGGCCAGTCTCCATTACGGTCAGAACCAGCCGCGGGATCGGATAACGGCCCGGATCATCGAAGCGATCGAAAATCCCCATGTGAGCGTCGTCGGTCATCCCACAGGACGGCTGCTCAATCGGCGTCCGGCGTACGACGTGGATATCGAGGCTGTCATCGCCGCCGCGGCGCGGACGGGCACGTTCCTGGAGATCAATGCCAATCCCTGGCGGCTCGATCTGAACGAACATCACGCAGCCGCCGCGAAAAAATCGGGCGTGAAGCTCGTCATCTCCACCGATGCGCACTCGACGCGGGGCTTCGACGTGATGCGGTGTGGCGTCCTGCAGGCCCGTCGCGCTGGCCTCGAGGCCGGCGATATCGCCAACACCCGAACACTCGCTGGCCTGCGGAAACTGATGAAACGGTGACGATGTTCTTGCCCTACGGCCCAGCACGGTCGAGCGACCGCGGCGTCTTCACGCAACGGAAGCCGATGTGGTTGCAGCCGCTGGAGGGCTCGCCCTTGCCACGGGTGCCTACGATGTAGCGGGCGCAGTATTGATCGGAGCAGAGGAAGGAGCCTCCGCGAAGGACTCGTTTCTTCTGCTGCGGTTCCTGGGGATCGAAGCTGTCGGATGGACCGGCAGGATTGCGTTCCGGCTTTTTCGCGGCGATCGCCGCGGAGTAGGCGTCGTGGCGATACCAATCAGCGCACCATTCCCAGACGTTTCCCGACATGTCTTGAAGGCCATAATCGTTGGCCGGAAATCGTCCAACGGGGGCCGCCGCGGCGTAGCCATCGTCGGCGGTATTGTCCTTTGGAAAGCCGCCCTGCCAGGTGTTCGCCATGAACCGGCCGCCCGGCCGGAAGTCATTGCCCCAGGGGTACAGGGCACCGGTGAGTCCGCCGCGGGCGGCGAACTCCCACTCGGCTTCGGTCGGGAGCCGTTTTCCGGCCCAAGCCGCGAAGGCGGTCGCGTCTTCATGGGCTATTTGCACCACAGGGTAGTCGCCACGGCCGTTGATCGAACTGTCGGGACCTGTGGGATGCCGCCAGTCGGCGCCAGCCACGTAGTTCCACCACAGGTAATGGTTGGCCAGCGGGACGGGACCCTCTGGGGGCGTAAAGACCAGGCCGCCAGGCACGAGGTTTTCGGGCGGTGCCCCCGGAAAGTCCTCTGCTCTGGGAGGACGTTCCGCCACCGTGACGTAGCCCGTTGACGCGACGAATTCTTGGAACTGGTCGTTTGTCACTTCGGTTCGGTCCATCCAATAGCCGTCGATCGACACGCGGTGAATGGGCCGCGCGTCACGCATTGGATCGGGTCCACCGAACGGCCGTCCGCGGGGATCGGCACAGCCCATGGAGAACTCACCGCCGGGAATCCAGACCATGTCTGCCGGTGGCTGATCGGGGGCCGATTGCGTCTTCGCAGCGGTGGATTGGAATCCATCGACCCCCGACGGGAGCCTCGGACCGGCGCGGTCGAGAGCGAATGAACTGATCAACCAGACCAAAGACGCCGCGGCCAGAGCGATCCCGAGTTGCAAAGCCAGCGGAGGTATGCGGCTTGCGGCAGGGCCGGGGGGGGGCGTCGTGTCGCGTCGCCGAGATTGGGTCATGCGGATCGTCGCAGTGTGCGTTCGAAGCGGCGGCGGAGTGAACGCCGGCGCACGGGGTTCCACCACTTGGAAAAAGACTTGCGGGCGATTTCGGCCTGCCGATTCTCATCATCGCTCAACGAGACGAGCATGTCGCGATTGGGTCCTGCGTCCGCGCTTCTCGCCCATCGTCCAAGTCGATCCGCCGCAGACGCACGGTCGGTGAACTCGCCCAGGGTCTTCTGGAGTCGCTCGAGCGACTCCAGGCAGCGGGTGAGTGCACGGTCGGGGAAAATGGGGGCGTAAATCTCCAGCGCGTATCGAAGCTTCTTGCCCTCGATTCGGAGCGTATGCAGCTCGTCGACCGTTCGCAGCTTTCGGTCGGCGGTTTCAAAGAACGACGCGAGCATCGGCTTGCATCGGCGCCGCGCAAAGGTCCGGAAACGGGGATGCCGTCGCCGGCCGCTGATATCCTCGAGCAGCGAA
>JBIIMX010000270.1:0-4928 GCA_044337765.1 Pirellulales bacterium
AGCTTCTCGTTGGCCGACAGGGCGTGCATGTAGTGGTCCTGCACAGCCCAAAGCTTCTTCGGATCGAAGCTGGCCGGTGACGAGTTGATCCGTTCGAGTGTGAAGTGGCCGACGAGCTCTTCACGAGAAAAGAACTCCGTCTTGTCGTCGTACGACCAGCCGAGCAGCGCCAGGTAATTGTCGATCGCCCACGGCAGGTAGCCCACTTCCCGATAGAAGTCGACGATCACGGGATTGAACGTGTCGGCGTCGGGCGTGAGCCCGATCCGCTCGGCGATCCGCGTGCCGTGCTCGGCCACCTGCTTGAAGTCGGGATTCTTCAGGTACTGGGCGAGCTTCCGCTTGCTGAGCTTCGTGCGGCTGCCCGGCTCAGCCACCAGCGGCAGGTGCGCGTAGGCAGGCAGCGCATAGCCCAGCGACAGCGCGATGAAGGCCTGCCGCGGCGTGTTGGAGAGATGTTCCTCGGCCCGAATCACGTGCGTGATCTCGAGGTCGTGGTCGTCCACGACGCTGGCCAGGTGATAGAGGCAGGAACCGTCGGCCCGCTGGATGACGTGATCCTGCTCCCGCTCCCAGGCGAACTCGACCCGCCCGCGGACGGCGTCTTCGATCACGAGCGCCGACTCGCGCGGCATCTTGAGGCGGACGACGCTCTGCCGGCCCTCAGCGGCAAAACGCGCCGCGTCGGCCTCTGTGAAGGCCGCGAAACGGCGGCTGTAAAGAAATGGCTTCCCGGCTGCCTGAGCGGCTTTTCGTTCTTCGTCGAGCTCGGCCGTCGTGGCGAAGTCACGGTAGGCGTGGCCCGAGGCGAGCAGCTTCTCGACCGCGGCGCGATGGCGGTCGGCCCGCTGCGACTGAAAGTAGGGTGCATGAGGCCCGCCCACCCCCGGACCCTCATCCCAGTCGATGCCGAGCCACGTGAGCCCCGAGAGGATCGGTTGCAGTGCCTCGTCGACGTTTCTCGCCACGTCGGTATCGTCGATCCGCAGAATGAACTGCCCGCCATGCTGGCGGGCGAAGAGCCAGTTGAAGAGCGCCGTCCTCACCCCGCCGATGTGCAGGTAGCCGGTGGGACTGGGCGCGAAACGCGTACGGACGGTCATGATGGAGCTCCGGTGTCGGCGGCACTATCGGGCACAGATCCGCCGCCGTCAAAGCCGTCAGGCTGCACGGCTCATACGGGCCAATTTCTTCAGCCGCTTGCGTTCCGCCTTCGAGAGATGCCGCCCGGACTGCTCGAAATCGTCATCGGCTTCGGCCCCATCCGCACCGTCGACGAACAGGGGGCGTTCGTGCTGCTGGCTGCGGGGGCCGTCGTCATCGTCGCGGCTGGAAGCGTCATCCTCCTCGTCGTGAGTCTCGGCTGTGTCGGTGGAACCAGTTACTTTGCGTGACTGTTGGGTTGGACGGGCTGAAGCCGCCGGCTTGCCGGCCGATGGGCAGACTGGCAGACCCCGCACCTCGCGAAGCACCGAACGCGCCGCGGCCAGCATCGCGATCGCGGCCAGCACGCTGCCCGCAATCCAGCAGGTGTTGCCGATGGCTACCACGACCGCCCGGTCCTGCACTGCCTGTTCGTGGCCAACCCAGTCGCACGCGGCCCCCGCAGCCCACGCTGCAAAGCAGAGCGAGAGCCAGAAGCCCGTCGCGGCCCGCTCGTGCAGGGGCAGCACGGCCCAGAGACCGACCACACAGTAGGCCAGTCCCGCCGTCACGACCCACCAGCCCAGCCCCTCCGGTCCGAGCGAGATGCCTGTGGCTTCGGAGACGAATGCCGAGAAGCATATCCCCAGCGGCACCTGGCCGGCGCAGGCCGTGAGCGAGAAGAGGCCGGCCAGCCAGCCCCAGGCCCGATAACGGCCGCGGTAGTCGTCCCGACGGTGCCGTCGCATGAGCCGCACGATGAGGGCCGTCGCGGTGGCGCTCACCAGGCAGACCTGCGCCAGCCAGCCGCCCAGTGAAAGAAGCGAGGAAGTATCGAGACAACGCCGGACTGCCGCGAGCGTGGCCGCAAACCGCGTGGCGTCCTTCCCGAAGGTCGGCCCGCCGACCACCGCTTCCCAGAGGCCGATTCCCACGGCCACGACGAGAGCAATGAGCAGTCCGGCGACCGCGAGAGCGAAGCCACCCAGCCCCGTTGGCAGGAGCGTAGCGAGGCTCGGCTGGTGCTCCGGAAGTGCCTCCGGCGAATAGTCAGCCAGCCGACGCGTCTCGGGCTGGGTGGACGCGGGCGTGGATGCGGAGCGATTCCAGGAAAGGACCAGCCGCCGACGTTGATCTCGGCGCTGGCTGGCAGCGAGCGACATGGGAACAGATTCCATCCAAGGGACCGCGGGACCATCGGGACCCGCACGGTTCGCGGCCGGCATCCTGCCGCACCTCGATCGAACCGCTTGAGGGCATTTCGACCGATGCGGGCCGGCGGATTCACTGCCGGGGCGACAGGTAGGTTATGACGCACGCCCCGCAGGTTCGTCACAGTCGGTGCCGGCCCATTTGCCGGTCCTGCTGGTCTGCGGTACCATCCCCCGGCAACCGACTGAAAACCAGGAGATTTTCCAATGGCATTCTCGCTCCCCCCCCTGCCCTACGCCTTCGACGCCCTCGAGCCCTCCATCGACGCCCGCACGATGGAGATCCACCACGACAAGCACCATGCCGCCTACGTGACCAACCTCAACAAGGCTCTTGAAGGGCATGCCGATCTGGCTGCCCTGCCGATCGAGAAGCTCGTCGCCAGCCTCGACAAAGTGCCCGAGGCGGTCCGCACAGTGGTGCGTAACAACGGCGGCGGCCACGCCAATCATTCGCTGTTCTGGCAGACGATCGGAAAGGGCAAGGGCGGTGAACCGGCCGGCCACCTCGGCGAGGCGATCCGCAGCGTGTTCGGAGGGTTCGACACATTCAAGGAGTCGTTCACCAAGGCAGCTATGGGACGGTTTGGCAGCGGCTGGGCTTGGTTGTCGGCCGATCCCCAGGGCAAGTTGCTCATCGAGAGCACGGCCAACCAAGATAGCCCGATCATGCACGGCAACACGCCCCTCCTCGGGATCGACGTTTGGGAGCATGCCTACTACCTGCTCTACCAGAATCGGCGGGCCGATTATGTGAACGCGTTCTACAACGTGATCGACTGGGATGCCGTCAGCAAGGGGTTCGCTGCCCTCAAAAAGTAGGAGCGAGCACAAGCCGGCCAAAGCACGGCCTAGCGGACAAACAGGAGACGGGCGCGGTCCTAGTAGCACCTGTTCCGTCGTACTCCCGATTGCAGCCCAGGGTTTCCCATTCCCCCAGGCCCTGACGGGCCGGGGGCTCTGGGAGGCATGGGCTGTTGTCGTTTCGCTGGCGTTGACTTTTCTTCGCGCAAATCCTTATTTCCCCCCCAGTCGGCGAACCGATACTTTCGGCATCGTTTCCCGGCTGGAGGCATTTGCATGACCGCGCAGAAGAGACACTCGAACAACCGTCTGCCAATCCACGACGGAGCCCCGCGCCATCTGCCGCATTCGGCTTCAGGAGCCTTGTTCGCCGCCGCACTGATGGGCTGCGTCATGACTTCGGTGGGATGCAAAACGGGCTCGTCGTTCACCAAGCCGTCGTGGTGGACGCTCGGGGGAACGCCCAAAGCCGACGCCGATGCCCTCGCCGCGGCGCCGCCGTATGGTGGCGACATCAAAAAACCATCGGAATCGGCCAAGCCCTACCCGACCACGTCGACGCCCAGCGGTTATGTGATCACCGGGACCGCCAGCCCCACCGAGGCGGTTGCGCAGCAGTTTCAGTCTGCCCAGCCCCAAGCCCCGGTTGTCTACGGCAGCACGCCGCCACCGCAGCCGGCGCTGGCCGCTTCGACCGCGTCGCCACCGTCGGGAGGCTTCGCGCAGCAGCCCGCTGCCTCGTCGATCGCCCCGCAGGTCGGTCCCTATGCAGCCCTCGCCGGCGATACGATTCCGCCGCCCGGCCAGCCACTGCCGCCGATTTCGCCTTCAAACGCTCCGGCCATGGGTGGCATGACCAGCATGAACAGCATGCCCAGCATGCCCAGCGGGCCGGCGACGCCGGCTGAAGCGACGCTGCCAACGACCGCCTACTCGAACTTCTCCGCCCCGTCCGCCAGTGCAGTGAACCAGGCACCCCCTGCTCCCCGCATGGCCGATGCCCGTGCCGCCGATCCGGCCGCTGCCATTCCGGCCGCCGCTCTTCCGGTCGAGCAGCCGGCCTACGGCGGTGCTCGCTACTCGGCCAGCAACGGGAGCCGGTTTGCCGGAGCGTCCTCCTTCGAGCCAGCTGCTGCCGCTCCGCAGGCCACGAACACGCCGGCGTATACATCGCCCTATGCCACACCTGCGGCCGCTGGTTTTGCCGCACCCCCGGCCGCTGCGCCGATGGGTGTTGCGCCGGCGGTCGAACCGTCCGTCGCGCCAACGACCCCCGGTCTGTTGCAACCACCGGTCCAGCCGGTGCGGCGGCCCGATCCGGTCTATCGGCCGGGCGGCACCTCCAGCTACCGGCCCAGCCGCACGATCCTTGCGGACGAGTCCTCGCCGGCGGCAGCAGTGCGCACGGCCTCGTACGAGGAGCCGACGGGCACGATTCAGCAGTGATGCGTCGGTTGTGGTACAAGACCAAGCATGGTTTGGTACCGCCGCCACCGTCTTGTCGACCGGGTCTGTCGCACGCTTTGGCAGGCGAGTGCGGTGTTGGTTCTCTCGGTGTTGGTTGTCTCGGGAGCGGCGTTCGGCTGGTCTGAGTTCGCAGCCGCTGCCGAGCCCTCGGTCGTGTTCCGGGGTGCCATCCCCCTTCCGAACACGGCGAAAGATGCCGCCGGGAAATCGATCGAGATCACGGGCCTCAGCGGTGTCGCTTGGCTGGGCGACGATCGCTACGTGGCCGTGATGGACAACAGCCAGCACCTGTTGCTGTTTCGG
>JBIIMX010000406.1:0-3547 GCA_044337765.1 Pirellulales bacterium
CCTGCTCACGCGACAGGACATTACCGAGGCCAACAAGCTGAAAGAGTCGCCACCCGACGTCGAATCTGGCATTACGGTGATCGAGCACTCACCAGACTCTGAGGCTGGTCAGGCGATTCTCAAACTCGATCAGCTCGAACGCGAGGCCGGAAAGTAGGTGCGGGCGCATCAAGGACGCACCGAATGAGTATGCCCGTGGCCGCTCACGTTTGGAATCTGCGGCACGGAAACGGACAAGTTGAAAACTTGCCGCCACGATTCGGAAAGTCGGCGTTAGGCACCGCTTCTTTGATCGCCGGGGGCCGAGCCCGAACTGGAAAGGGACGGTCTCCTAGCATGGCTCATTCCGTGCCGCGCTGCGGGCCGCCTCGGCGGCCGCGCGGGATGGGCCGTGGCCGATCTCAGGCTGCGTGAGGTGGCCCCAGTCGAGCGCCTGGTCCTGCCGGTAATCCTTGTCGAGCGTGAGGGCCGTCACCGCCTTGGCCATCTCGTAGCCCAGATAGAAGGCATGGCTCGGATCGACGTCGGTGCGGCCGGCCGCCTCCAACTGCTTGAACAGCGCAAAGGGGTCGCGCGATTCGAGGTGCAGCCCCGCGCCTACGAGATGAATCGCGCCGCGTTCCGCGAAGATCCGGAAGTTGGGGTCGCGAATCGCTGCGGCAAGACTGTCGAGCACCTCCTGGCCATGCTGCTGCGGCTTGCCGGAACGGAGCGTTACAAGCCGCGGTTCGACGTGCTTGGGCAGCGTGCGGTTGGTGACAGCATGGTGGGCCAGCGCTCGCGCCAAGGCGCATTCGCGAACGCTGTCCCGCGCCCAGTGGATCACCTGCGTGGTGAGCACGGAGCGGATGCCCGTCTCCTGACAGAATCCGATCAGGAGCGTGTTCACGCCCGCCGAGTCGACATCGGTGAGTTCGCTGAGGTTCCCCACACCCATCATCATTTCGGCATGCGGAAACCGGCGTCGCACATCGAGATACCGGCCGAGGCTCGACGCGAAGCCGAAACCGATCGGCTCGAGGACCGGATCAAGCCGCATCTTCACGCCATCCTTGTCGAGCCGTTCGATCGTGTCGAAGAATCCCTCGAGGGTGGCGGGAACGTCGGGTACGACCACGACCTCGCAGCCCCAGTCGGCAGCCGCGGCGACGTTGGTGGAGTTGACCGACAGCACCAGACCCGTGCCGGCCCGGACGGCGGCCGCGATCTCCCGAGGCGCGAAACTGTCGATCGACAGTCGAAACCCCTCCGCTACGAGCATCCGCACCGCATCGGCGACACCGCTCCACTCGCTGCCGGGGTCGCAGCCCAGATCAATCCGATCGGCACCGGCGCTCCGCAACCGCCGCGCCTCGTCGAGGAGGGCGGCCAGCGTCAGCCGCGGCGCATGGTTGATCTCCGCGATGATCTCGATGTCGAAGAGACCGTAATCGGAAAGGTCCCGCGACTGCTGACCGAAGAACTCGTCGAGGCGTCGCAGGTCTTCGGGGCCACGTTCCACGGGGATCGTGGTCGTGCTGCTCAAGGCATCGAGCGTCCCGCGGCAGTTGCCTGGAATGATGACCCGCGTCGTGCCCGGCGGCACCACAAGCCGACGGGCGATCCACTCCGTGGTCATCAGCGCAGCCACGGTGATCGGCAGCACCTGCACGGTGGGTTCGAAGCCAACCCGCGGCGCAAGACGCTCGAGCACCTGCCGGAGCGAATGCTCGGCAAGCCTGCCGGTGATGAAATGGATTTTTTCAGGTGACGGGTCCATTGGCTCTCTATCGTACTCGGTGCCGGGCCGTAGACTGTTGTCCATGATTCTCGAAGGACTTGTCACCACCGCCGACCCGGCCGGAGCGATGCATCTGGCCGCCATGGGGCCGCAGATCGATGACGCCCCGCTCGGCACCGCCGGCCCTCGTACGATCGAGCGGCTCCTCCTGAAACCCTTCGCCTCGAGCCAGACCGGGGGCAATCTCCTCCGGATGCCAGAGGGCGTTTTCCATGTCACGGACGACGCCCTGCTGCTGGCCCGCGTGGTAACCGGCACGCTTGCAGCGCAGCCACCGAGCCGGCCTGCGACCGCAGTACGGGGCTGGGTGCTCGACGACGCCTGCCGGGCCTACGAATTCAAGGTCGTGGCGGCCGACACCTCGCAGGAGCGACTGCGGCTCGAGGCACGCGTGGTGGCGATCCACGAAGGACGACCATTCCTGGGATTCAACCGGGCCCGCCATGCCGTGTTGGAAGGGGCGATCCTTGTGACCAGGCTGCACCTGCTCGGCGTCGAGGAAGTGAGCCGCCAACTGCGGGATCTCGCGGTGCTCGTGGAAAAGACGGGCGGGTCGAGCGAACGCGAGGCGTTTCAGCTACTCGAGAATAAGGTCACGGGGGGGGGTGACGTGCGCGCGGCGCGTGACACGGATTCCACAAGTTGAAAACTTGTGGCCACGGGGCGAGTGCTTCGGCAGCATCGAGGGTGCCAGGCCACGGGGCGAGTGCTTTGGCAGCATCGAAGGTGCCGAGCCACGGGTCGAGTGCTTCGGCCGCATCGAAGATTCAAGCCACGGGGCCAGTGCTTCGGCAGCGTTCGGTGGGTCTTCTCCGTCGGCCGTCGGTGCTCGCCCCGCTTGTTCCTTCGCCAGCGTCGCGGTCTACTCTGTCAATGTCGCTTCAAGACTCATCAACTGCTCATCGGCCACACGCCATCGAGGTGAAAACCCCGGCGCGGCTTCATTTAGGCATGCTGTCGTTTGGCGTGCCCGAAGTGCGTGCCTATGGCGGCGTCGGCGTGATGATCGACCGGCCGGGTGTGCACATCCGCATGACCCGCGGGCAGGCGTCGTCGCCAATGCATCGCTTTCCCACGACCGGGCCCCTGGCTGATCGGGCCGTGGCGTTTGCACGTTTATGCGTCGAGGCCTGGCAGTTGGGTGGCGATGCGGCCTGTGCAATCGAGGTGCTGCGGGTTCCCAGTAGCCATGCCGGCCTGGGGAGCGGCACGCAGCTCGGGCTTGCCGTCGCGGCCGGCATGCGGCAGTTGTTTTGCTCGCCTGCCAAGGCTGCACCGCCTGACGAAGCCATCCGCTTCGGCACGAGCGATGCCGTGGAGTTGGCCCGGGCCGTGGGCCGCGGCCGCCGATCGTGCGTCGGGGTCTACGGCTTCAGCAGCGGCGGCCTGATCATCGAGGGAGGCAGACTGGTGCCGGCGGACCGTGCCAGCGAGAACGACGCCACCCGAGCCTTTTCCCCGCTGTTGGCCAGCGTGCACCTTCCGGCGGCATGGCGCTGCGTGGTGTTCAGCATGCGGGATGCAGTCGGCCTGCATGGCGATGCCGAGAAACAAGCGTTTGCCAGCCTGCCACCGGTGCCGCTCGAGATCTCGGCAGAGCTGTCGCGGATCGCGCTGATGGACCTGTGGCCCGCGGCCGTGGAGGGACGGTTCGCGGAATTCTCCGATGCCCTGCTGCGGTACGGTCTCCTCGCCGGCAAACCGTTCGAGCAGGCGTCGTCGTGCCTGCCCCACGCGGAGGCAATGGCCAGCCTGCTCGATCAACTT
>JBIIMX010000271.1:0-4896 GCA_044337765.1 Pirellulales bacterium
CCATTCCCGCAGCACGCCCGCACGCCCCGCGTCGAGCCAGCGACGCACGAGATCCTGCCGCGGGGGCGGCCCGGCGGGGGCGATGCCCAGCCGCGAGAATCCCAGCCGCGACGATTCCCGTCGCAGGTCGTCGATGAGCATGTGCGGCTCCTGGCCAGCGCCAGCCGGAGTCACGGCGGCCGGATCATTCGGGATTTCCATCTGCATGCTGATTGCTGCGGCTGAATGCTGACTGCGAATCGGTGCGTTTGGCAGTCCAGGACGAATAGGGGCTTGCGGGAGGGCCGTTGGGATGGCCCGAGCGACCACCCCGGCGGCCCCGACGGAGAGCGGCCTGGAACTGGTCTGGACCCGTGCAGTCCACTCGCTATCCTCCCGGGCCATCAGTGTCTTTCCCGACCTGCACAGGTCTTCGATTGTCCACTTTGATGCGTCCTGTCCAAGCCCGGCGGCCTGATTTTCAGCCGCCAGCCCGCGGAGTATGAGCCGTGTTGCAATTCTTGCGATGTTGCCTGGGGTCCACTCGGCACCGGCACGATGCCGTTCCCCGGCACGGCCTGGACCGACTGGGCGAACACGGATCCTATCTCTGCCTGGCCACGGCGGCCCTCGCGGCCGTGGCCCTGCTAGGACTCGCTGGCTGCCAGACACCGCCCCAGACCGCCGCCCCTGTCTACGGAAATACCGTCGCACCGCCGAGCACCGGCATGATCGGCCAGCCCGCCACCTATGGCAGCTACTCCGCGGCACCTCAGGCCGTGGCCTACCCGGCCGCACCCGGCACGGCACCGATGCCCGGACCAGCCACCAGTTGGCAGAGCGTCGCGCAGCCAGCCGCGCCGGCGGCCAACACATGGAGTTGGGCACAGTCGGGCAATTCCGCTGCCCCACCCGCGATCCAACCGCCGCAAAACATGCAGCAATACGGCAATCAACTGGCGAATCAGGCGAACCAGTATCAGCAAAGCATGAGCAACCAGGCGCAACAATACGCCAACCAGTTGCAGGCCCAGCCGCAGCAGTATGCCAACCAAATGCAGCAGTCGCTGAACCAGCAGCAGCAACAGCTCACCAACCAGCTGCAAAACACGGCGAATCAATACCAGCAGAGCTTCAATAACCAGGCCCAGCAGCTGAACAACCAGTTTCAGCAGGGCATGCAGGGAGCGACCAACCAACTCCAGCAATCCATGCCGCAGATGCCTGCCGGCCCTCAGCAGCAGACGGCCAATGGCAACTGGTGGCCCTTCTCCAATACCAGCGGCATGCCGCCGGCACGGTCCATCCCGGTCCAGCCGGCCCGTTACTAAAAAGCCGCCCCTCCAGCCCTCTTGGCTTGCCGAGCTTCCGCCCGCAGGTGTCGGGTCGCGGCTCAAGCCCCGGCCGACAGACCGCGGCCCAGCCGGCGAAGCCTTGCCCCCCTTGGGGGTGCCGCGGATACTTCAGTCTGGGATCGCTTGGACTGCAGACATCCGGTGAAAGTGTGGCCCGCCATGTTCGACTGGCTGGAAGGCATCGCTCCGCGGCTCGGCGTCGGCACCCGCCCGGCCATCAACGCCTCCACCTGGCGAATGGTCGCTCGCATCGATGCCCTCGCAGCCGAGATGGAGTCGCTCAACGATCTCGCGCTCAAGCGGCTGGGGCGATCGCTCTCCTACCGGGCGCGTGCGGGTGAACCGTCCGACTCACTCCTCATCGAGAGCTTTGCCGCCACCCGCGAGGCTGGCCGGCGGCGCCTGGGCATGCGTCATTACGACGTGCAACTGCTCGCAGGCATAGCGCTTGTGCGCGGGGCAATCGTCGAGATGCAGACCGGCGAGGGCAAGACCCTCGTAGCCACGCTGCCGCTGGTGCTCTACGCGCTCTCCGGCCGGGGAGCCCATCTCGCCACCGTCAACGACTACCTTGCCAAACGCGACGCCGAGTGGATGACGCCGATCTACGAGGCTCTCGGCCTGAGCGTCGGCATCATCCAATCCCAACAGGATTTCGACGTGCGGCGCAAGGCCTACGCGTGCGATGTCACCTACGGCACGGCGGGAGAATTTGGCTTCGACTTTCTCAAAGACCGCCTGATGAATCGTGAAATCGCCGAGGGTCGCGGCGATTTGGGCGCCATGCTCGCCGGCACAACTCCGGGTGGCGCTTCCAAGCTTTTGCAGAGGCCCTACTGGTTCGCGCTGGTCGACGAGGCCGACAACGTGCTCATCGACGACGCGCGAACGCCGTTGATCATCGCGTCGCCCCCCGGCGAGGCCCAGGCTACCGAGCAGGCACTTTTCCGCTTCGCCGCGCAGGCAGCACTGCAGCTGCAGCCCGACGAAGACTTCGAGGTCGAGCAGCAGAAGCAGACCTGCGAATTGTTGGGCCGCGGCCGGAGCCGTGTGCGGGCCATGAAGCGGCCCGACGCGATCGAGTCGGTGAGCCTGCTGGCCATCTACGAGGCCGTCGAGCGGGCGGTGCGGGCACGGCGGTTTTTCATCCGCGACCGGCAGTATGTCGTCCGCGACGGCAAGGTCGTGATCATCGACGAATCGACCGGTCGCGCCGCCGAAGGCCGCAACTGGCGAGACGGACTTCATCAATCAGTCGAGGCCCAGGAACAGATCGAGATCACCGTGCCTTCCGGGCATGCGGCGCGTGTCACGCTGCAAAACCTGTTCGCCCGCTGGCCCCATCTGGCGGGCATGACCGGCACGATCGCGACCAGCGCCGCGGAGCTTGCACGGACCTACGACGTGGCGGTGGCTGTGGTTCCCACCAATCGCCCCGCGATCCGCCAACGGCTCTCGCCGGTGGTCTCAGTCAACCAGGCGGAGAAGTTCGCCCGCATCGTGACGGAGACGAAAGAGTTGCACGCCCTTGGCAGGCCGGTGCTCATCGGAACACGGTCGATCGATAAATCGGAGGAACTGTCGCAGCTGCTGGAAGGGGCCGGCCTGCGGCACACCGTGCTCAACGCGCGGCATATCGAAAAAGAGGCGGAGATCGTTGCGCAGGCCGGCCAGCTCGGCCAGATCACGGTCTCCACAAACATGGCCGGTCGCGGCACCGACATCAAGCTGGGAGAGGGCGTCTACGCGTTGGGCGGGCTTCATGTGATCTGCACCGAGCTGCACGAGTCGGCGCGGATCGACCGGCAGCTCGTCGGCCGTTGTGGACGACAGGGCGACCCCGGCACCTGGAGGCAGTATGTGTCGCTCGACGACGAAATCCTCGTTCAGGGCTATGGCCCGGCCCGCGCCCGCCGCATCGTCAGACGACTCACCAGCCGGATGGACGGTGATCCGGAGCGGCTGTTGGCAGTGTTTCGACAGGCGCAGCGACGGATTGAAGCCCGGCACGTGCGGCAGCGACGCCTGCTTGAATATGTCGAACGGCAGCGTGCCGAGGCCCATATCCAGATGAGCCAGGACCCATACCTGGACGCCGCCTCGTGACGACGCTCCACGGCCGGAACAATTCCGTGTCCGGATGCTGCCGGTATCCCGGATGCTGCCGGTATGATGGCCGCATGCCGTTGTCACCACGCTTTTTCATCACGTTCTTCGCCGTGCTCTTGGCAACAGGTCCGGTTGCAGCCGGTGAGGCTCTTGCCGGACGCGAACCGGCCGCCGATGGGACGGTCTCGGTCGTGGTGGCAACCGACGCGGGCCGCGGTGCACAGACAGCCACCAGCGTGGCGACAGACCTGCTTTCCCGGTCGCTCGAACCGCTCGATGCCGGCGCCCAGACCGGTGCGGTCGCCGGACCGAACGCCGCCGTGTATGCCCGGCCCTTGCCGCTTGTCGAGGCGCTCGAGCGGTCGGGCGACCGCGCTCGGAGGCTGTGGATCTCGCAGGCTTACTGGAAGGTATCGGCGGGATTCGCCATGCTCCGCTGGAGCACCGAGGCCCTCGAGCGGTTGGAACTGATCGCCCCAGGAGGCGATCCCCACGATCGGGCAGTGCTCGACGTGGCGTTGGCTGCGGCCCGGGCCGATCTGGCCGACGCCCGAGCGGAGCTGGTCGCAGCCCAGCAGGAACTGGTCGATCTCGTTCGACTGCCCGCCGGCGACCCGTTGCCCTGGCCGGTTGACCGGCCACTGGCAGGCCCCTACCAGACGCACTTCGACACGATCTTCGCAACACGTCCCGCCACAGGCCGTATCCGGGCCATCGTGCGGATGCTCCCCTCGAAGCACGAGGCGCTCGAAGCCCGCGCGGCGGCGGTAGGAGCCGCGCAGAAGGCGATGCACATGGCGGAAGCCGATCACGCCAAGGGGCAGCGTCCGATCGAGGCGGTGACCGCCGCCCACACTGCGGTCACCAACCAGCAGCGTGAATTCGTGAAGGTGATGCGGGCCTACAACCTGGACATCGCCGAATACGCGATGGCCGTGGCCGATCTTTCGGTGCCCGACGACCGCTTCGTCTCGATGCTCATCGGCACGCCCATCCAGTGGCGTCCCCAGCCCGCAGCAGCGCCACAATCGGCGGCCCCCCCCTCCCCTGCCGCTCCGACACCGACCGCCAACTAGTGCGGCGGATTCGGAAAGACGATCCGCGGGGAGTGGAAGAAATGCAGAGGGCCTCGGGTTCCCAGGCCCGGCAGCAGTGTTTTTCCCGGCATTTTCTGGGGCCAGGCCGGTTTCTAGGACTTCCCGCTTCGCGTGGGTATCGTCGAGTTGGGCCGTGTTTGCGGCCCGGTTTCCAACCCACCTTCCCGCAACCGCCCGACATCATGATCGTGCAGCGGCTTCACGACGAAACAAGCCATCCCCTGTCGGCGCTGGTCGTCGACGGCAACCGAACGTCCACGCGCCAGCTCAACGCGGTGCTCGAGGAACACCCGCGGATCACAGTCCGCTGCGCTGCGAAAACGATCGCCTCGGCACAGATTCAACTGACCAGGCAT
>JBIIMX010000272.1:0-4888 GCA_044337765.1 Pirellulales bacterium
CAGCGCGCGGTCGAGAGCGGCGCCGACATTCTTTGATTCGGGAAGCCGGGCGGAGGTGCGGGAAGCTGTGGCTGTGGCCATGGAAAACCCCTGTCGAGGACACGCTGAACTGAGAAAGGAAGTTGTACGAATCCCGCGAAAGGCCCGCAAGCAGCGAGGCGGCCCGCCTGGCGGTGGGAATCGACGACGAACACGACCGATTTCGGTCAGACGCGATGATTGCCCGGTCGGCGAGCTTCCTTGCGGCTCTGCCGAGGGGCATGCCTGTCAGAGATTGATCCCGTTTTTGAGGCGGCTCAGGTGCACGTTGACCATCGATTCATACGCGGCAAGCATTCGGGCATAGGTCCAACCCGCGGGGCCGTCGAGTACCCCACGATTCAGGATGAGGGAATGGAACATCCGGAGAAAAACACGGCCCGGAAGCCTGTAGGCCAAGGACTTGATCGCCCGGCGCCTCTTCACCGTATCTCCCGTCAGCGCATGGCCGACCGTCTCGACCAGACCGCGACGGTCGGCGAACAGCGTCTCCGCTTCGGTTCGTGCATAACGCCCATGCTTTGCGAACCAATCATCGAGCCCCTTGCTGAACGCGTCGTGAATGTAGGGTTGCTTCAAATACCCGATCGCCCCGTCGGTGACTTCCCGCTGCCCGTGGCCATGGTTTTCAAATCTCAAGCGATCACGATGAAAAAGTCGCACCTGATACACGGGATAGCCGCTGCTGTAATGCAGCCAGTGCCCCCCCAGGATCAGCTTGTTCGGCACATAAAAGCCGGCCTCAACTGGATCCGTGGCGAGGACCAACCGCAGCTCGCGGGCGAGTTCCGCGGTCCATCGCTCATCTGCGTCGAGATGAAACACCCACGGATGGGCATGTGGAATGTGGGCAATTGCCCAGTTCCTTTGACGGCCGAATCCACCGAATGGATTCGTGTAGACACCCACGCCATGGTCCCGAGCGATTGCGACCGTGGAGTCCGTGCTGCCGGAGTCGAGCACGTGGACATCGTCGACATACGGACGCAGTGAGTCGAGGCATCGCGGTAGGTTGTGCTCCTCGTTGTGGGTAAGAATCACCACGGTGACGGGGAGTTTGTCATCCCCGGGCAACGCTGAATCGGTGATTCTGTCGAGTGTCATCCGGCCACCTCGTCTGCGATCCATCGTCCATCGCCTTTGAACGACCCGCTCCGCAGCGGTCTCTCGTGCACAGGTCGCAACTCTCGAAGAGCCCAGGAGCGGCAGCGTATCGCCGGCCCGACGAAATGAAGCACTGCCACGCACGCGTGATGAGTCTCGCACATCGCAGCAGAAGCGTTCGGCATACCTCGTCTTGCGAACGGCACAACCTGAAGCGTGCGAAAACGCCCGTACGGCATGGGCTTTTGGATCACGCTTTGTCCGGGGGTACGAGCAGGGAAAGAATAGTACGGTCGATGGCCTGTCCGCAACCGTTCGCCGACCGAAGCTTGCATCGCGGGGCTCCATCAGGAGCCACCGTGTTGAACGGATCGTCCGGCACACGGCACATCGCCCGCACGCCGTCGTCTGACGGACGCCGCACCAGGGCCGCGAGCACACACGTGACGGCCAGCACCCTCGCGACCACCAGGAAACCGACACGTCGCGCGAGACTCACGGCGACATGAATCGTGGTGTCATCGGCAGCGGGAGATGGGCCGTCAAGTGCTTTTCCAGCTATACTGCGGACGCGGCCAGTTCCAGAAACATCGGCTCTCGGAGCCACAGGGCGCGGGTTGCCAGTGCGTGGCTCGCCCAGCACATCCCACTCGAGCCGTCGCAGTCCATGCCGCAACACTTTTTTCAGATCACCAACACTGTCGCCCTCCTGGCCTGGATCGGGCTGATGCTCTTTCCCGGCCGACGGTTCATATCGCACCTGCTCTGTGCGACGGTGATCCCGGGCCTGCTGGCCGCCGGCTACGCCGCCGTGATCGGCTGGAAATTCGCCACCAACGGCCCGCCACCGGGAGACGTGATGACGATCGACGGCCTGCGTGCCGTATTTTCCGATGACTGGGTCTTCGCTGCCGCTTGGACCCACTACTTGGTCTTCGACATGGTGGTCGGCGCCTGGATCGCGCGAGATGCCGTCCGCCTCGGCATACCCTGGCCGCTCCGCACGCTCTCGCTTCTCCTCACGTTCCTTGCCGGGCCGGTCGGGTTTCTGCTGCATCTGGCAACGCGGTTCGTGCTGCGGCGGGCAGCCGGCACGGATGACGCCGCAGGCACGGCATGATCCGCTCGCCCATCCTCTTTGCGGAAGGGGTGCCGTGGCGGGATCGATCGCAGAGTGCTGGTTACGAGTGCCGGTGAAGGGTGCCCGCGAAGGGCGGCAAATGTTCGTGCGTCGTGCACGGGGCCGGGAAGAGCGGTCGGCCAGAGACGTAAAAGTTTGTGCCCGATGAAAACCCTATCATGATGGCAGCCGCGATCCTGCCAGCAACGCCGATCTCGTGCAGAGAAGCCTATGAATTCAGCGACACTCCCACCGCCGCTCGCCGCCCTCGCCGGACGCTTGACGGGCGATCTTCTGGTCGACGGCCTCACGCGGACGATCTATTCGACCGACGCGTCGGAATACCAGGAGCGGCCGCTGGCCGTGGCATTCCCCGAGACGGAAGCCGATGTCCGTGAACTCGTGCGGTTCGCCGCGGAGCATCGCATCGGTCTGATACCTCGGGCCGCCGGCACGTCGCTGGCCGGGCAGGTGGTGGGCAGCGGGATCGTCGTCGATGCGGGCCGCCACCTGAATCGGATCGTGGCGGTCGACGTCGAACGACGCACCGTTCGCGTGCAGCCGGGCGTGGTCCGCAACGCGCTCAATCAGCATCTCGCTCCCCTCGGCCTCTTCTTCGGTCCCGAGACCTCGACCGCGGCCTGGGCGATGGTGGGCGGCATGGTGGGCAACAACTCCTGCGGCTCAAACTCCATCGCCTACGGCTCGACCCGCGACCACCTGATCCGCGCGAGGGGGTTTTTGGCTGACGGCTCTGAGGTGACCTTCGGCCCGCTCTCGGTCGAGGAGTTTACGGAGAAGTGCGCGGGGCCCGACACGCTCGAGACACGGATCTACCGTGAGATGCACGCGCTGCTCGGTGATCCCGCCAACCGCCAACTGATCCGTGAGTCGTTCCCGCGGCCTGAGGTCACCCGCCGCAATACCGGCTACGCCCTCGATGCGGTAATGGACGCCTCCTGCTTCGATCAGGTCTTCGACAGCCGGGGCGAGCGGCCCTTGAATTTCTGCCGCCTGTTGGCGGGCTCCGAAGGCACGCTTTTTTTCGGTGTCGAGTACGAGCTGAACCTGATCCCGCTGCCGCCGCCAGGCGCGCTCCTGGTCGTCCATTGCGGGACCGTCGACGAGGCACTCCGGGCGACGCTCGTGGCGATGCGGCACCGGCGCGGATCCACGGCATCGACGACACCGGCGGGCCTCGATGCAGCGAGCCCGTGCGTGCTCACCGCCTGCGAACTGATCGACAAGAAGATCCTGGATTGCACAAAGGACAACGCCGAGCAGTCGAGGAACCGCTCGTTCGTCATGGGCGACCCCGGCGCGATCCTGGTCGTTGAAGTGAAGCATGCCGACCGCGGGGCCGTGCTCGCGAAGCTCCGCGTGATCGAGGAGGAACTTCGCGGCGCCGGGTTGGGCTATGCCTACCCGGTGCTCGTCGGAGCCGAAGGCGACAAGGTCTGGGAATTGCGGCGGGCGGGCCAGGGGCTTGTGAACAACGTGCCGGGCGACGCCAAGCCACGGGAGATCGTGGAAGACACGGCCGTGGCGGTCGAGGACCTGCCGACCTACATCGCCGAGTTCGACCGGCTGCTCGCCGAGAAATATGGCATCGAATGCATCCACTATGCCCATGCCGGTGCGGGCGAGCTCCACCTTCGGCCGCTCTTCGACCTCCGTACGCCCGCCGGTCTGACGATGTTTCGCAACGTGGCCAGCGACGTTGCCGCGCTCGTCAAGAAATACCGCGGGAGCTTGAGCGGCGAACATGGCGACGGCCGCCTCCGCGGGGAATTCATCCGCACGATGGTCGGCGCCGAGTGCTTCCAGTTGCTGGAACGGGTGAAGCGGCTGTTCGACCCTCAGGGAATCTTCAATCCCGGCAAGATCATCGACACGCCGCCGATGGACACGTCGTTGAGAATCCTGACCGGCGAGCCCGAACCGCAGCACGACACGGTGTTTCGCTTTGCCGATACCGGCGGCGTGCTCCGCGCCGCGGAAAAATGCACCGGCGTGGGGCAGTGCCGCAAGTCGGCTGCGATGGGGGGCACGATGTGCCCCAGCTACATGGCGACCCGGGACGAGCAGCACACCACGAGGGCTCGGGCCAACGTGCTGCGACAGTCGCTCTCCCTGACCCGCGAGGCGGCAGACCCGTGGACACGCCCGGAGATCGCGGACGTGATGGACCTCTGCCTCTCCTGCAAGGCCTGCAAGTCGGAGTGCCCGTCGAACGTCGACATGGCCCGGCTCAAGGCCGAGTGGCAGCAGCACTTGCACGACGTGCGCGGCGTGCCACTGAGAAGCCGCTTGATCGCGGGTTCGGCCGCCGCGATGCGGTGGGCGAGCCTCGCCCCGTGGGCCTACAACTTCACCATTTCCGCGCCGGGCGTGTCGCACCTGCTCAAGCAGGCGATGGGCTTTGCCATCGGCCGGTCGCTGCCACCCCTGCATCGAACGACGCTTCGCGGCTGGCTCAAGCGCAGGGTGAGAGGTGACCGCTCAGAGTTCGACTCCCGTGGCGGCACGTTTTCTACGTGCCGGATCCGGCCCCGAGCCCAACAAGATGAAATCTCGTTGCCACGGTCGAAAGTCCAACAAGATGAAATCTCGTTGCCACGGTCG
>JBIIMX010000274.1:0-4879 GCA_044337765.1 Pirellulales bacterium
TCAGCTTCCACGATGCGGCGATCGGGGGCACCGGCTCACAGCTCGGCGTCTTCCGACTCGACCGCGACGTGCTCGCCCGCAAGCCCGACCTCGTGTTCGTCGACTTCACGGCGAACGACGACATTAGCTCAGGGGATCCAGAGACGCTCGCCTCCTATGAGTCGATCATCCGGCGGCTCGTGACCGAGGCCCAGGTGCCGGTCGTGCAGGTGCTCTTTCCGTTCAAGTGGAACATCGACCGCGCCCTGCTCGAAACGATGAAGCGTCGCGACGCCCACACCGCCATCTCTGCTGCCTACGGCACGGGGATCGGCGACGCCGTGCTTCGGGTGATCGAGCAGGTGGAGCAGGGGGGCACCACGACCGAGAAGCTCTGGGACACCGACGGCGTGCATCCGGGCAACGCCGGCTACGACCTCTTCGCTGCGGCCGCCTGGGACGGCTATCTCGAGGCCGTCGCCGCCAAGAAAACCTGTTCCGCTCCCGAGCGGATGCTCCACGCGTCGACCTATATGAAGCAGTCGAGGGTGCGGCTCTCATCGCTTGCCAACCTTCCGGCCGGCTGGCGGCGGGGCAAGCCCAATCTGGTCTCAGCCTATTTCGACATGCTGATGTCGCGATGGCTCGATGGCGAGGTGATCGGGACGAACCGCCGCGAAACACCCGACGCCACCGGCAAGAAAACGCTTGTGCCGCAGGAAGTCGCGCCGCTCGAAGTGACATTCCGCGGCGAAATGGTGCTGCTCTTCGGCGAGGGCACTCCGAAGTCCGGCCGCTATCGGGCGTTTGTCGATGGGAAACTGGTGGAGCGGACGGTGCCAAACGCGAAGGAGCCGCTCCGCGAGTTTGACGCCGCCAGTATCGCCGCGCCGTCCAAGGGCAACGCGCACCATGTCGCGGTGATCGCCACCGGCCTCGACCCCGCGACGGACCACACGCTGCGGATCGAGCCGGTGTTCGATCCCGACAAGGAGCAGGAGCTCCGGCTCGAGAGCGTCTGCGTGGCCGGGGGCGACGCCCGGGTGCTTGCGATTGCACCGCGGTGAGACGGGTTGCAACTCGACATTTGCTTTCAGCCGCGGACCGGATGCGCTCCTCGGCGGCTTCCAGCCTGGCGACGTCGGCCAGATTCTGAGGCCGGCCGGTCGCCCGCTTGTTGGCAACGAGGTGATGAAGCGCCTTCCAGAGCCGGGCCGCATTTTCAGCCGAGGGCCCCCTCGCTGCAAATCTCCACGGTGCCACATCCATGACCACTCGCCGTGGTCGGGTCAGCCGGCACCATTGACGGAATTCCATTTTCTACGTATGGTTTTCCATATGAAGACGACACTGTCGATCAGTGACGCCACGATGCGGGCCGTCAAGCGGGAGGCGGCCCGACGGGGTCAGACCATGTCGGAACTGGTTGAGTCAGCGCTCCGCCAGACGCTCGGCCAGTCGAAGCCCGCCGGGAAGTTGCCACCGATGCCGTCATTCTCCAGCGGTGGTAGCCGCGTGGACGTATCCGACCGCAACAGTCTCTACGACGCGATGGGGCGGTAGCATGTTCGTCGTCGACACGAACGTGCTCATCTATGCAGCCGATCGGGACGCAGCTGACCATGCCGCCTGCCGCGATCTGATCGAGCGCTGCCGCGGGCAGTCCGGACCGTGGTATCTGACCTGGGGAATCGTCTACGAGTTTCTCCGCGTGACGACGCATCCTTCAATCTTCCGCCGCCCGTTTTCGGCAAATGATGCTTGGTCCTTTCTCGATTCCTTGTTCGCATCTCCCGGACTCGGAATGCTCACGGAGACAGAGCGACACCTGCACGTCGCAAAGGAGGTATTCGCTGAGATGCCTCGCCTGGCAGGCAACGTCGTCTTCGACGTCCATACCGCCGTCCTCATGCGGGAAAATGGCGTGCGTGCCATCTACACCAATGACGGAGACTTCAACCGATTTCCCTTCGTCGACGTACTCGACCCGGTGACCGGCCAGCGACGGACGCCCTCACGGCGACGGGGCTGAGGGGCGAAGAGTCGCCAGGAATGGCCGCAGCGGGGTTTGGGCACCGCCAGCCGGCTCGCAGCGGTCCGGCATCGCTTTTCCCGGGGGCTGCCGTTCAAAAACCCTTTCCCGCGGAGCGGTTTGGATAAGTTTCCGCCGGGTGCGACCATAGAACACCATGGGGACGCCCGATCCACGCACGCTGCGGGTGCAGCAACTGTTTGTCCGGCACCAAGGCCAATTGCGGGCCTTCGTGCTCGCGGTCTGGCCCGATTTCGCCCGGGCTGACGACGTTCTCCAGGAGGTTTTCCTCACCGTCACCGCGAAGGCGGCCGACTTCCGGGAGGGATCCAACTTTCTCGCCTGGTCGCGGGCGATCGCCCAGCGGAAGGTGTTCGAGGCCCGCCGGCTGGCCCGCAAGCCCACGATCAGCCCCGACGTGCTCGAATCGCTCGCCGCGGCGTGCCCCGAGGCATGGGCGGAGGACCGCCGGCTGGCGAGGCTCGCCGAGTGTCTCAACGCGCTGCCGCCGCGGGCCCAGGAACTCGTGCGGCTGCGCTACCACAGGGAGCACTCGCCCCCGGACATCGCCCGCTTGCTCGGGCGAACCGTGAATTCCGTGAACGTGGCGCTCGCCAAGGCCCGCGTAGCCCTGCGGGAATGCGTGAACCGTCACCTCGATCCCTACGAACTCCCGGCCACTTGAACCATGAGCGACATCCCGACCACAGGCGAATCGCATCCCGGCGATCACCTCGACCGGCTCATTCACGGCCATCTCGACGACTCGCTCACAAGCGAGGGCGTGCTCGAGCTGGAGACTGTCCTGCGAGATTCGGCCGCGGCCCGGGTCCGGTTCTGGGAACTGGCCGAGGTGGACGGCCTCGGCCGCGACGCCGCCCGGCTGGCCTGGGGCGAACCGTCCGCCGACGAGGCGGCTTCGGCCAAAGCTGAACGCCGAGGCCGCTTGCCTGCCGATCACGGCGGTCGTGGCGACTTGCCGCGAAGCCGCTGGATCGCCGCCGCGGTCGCCGGCGTCGTCCTCTCGAGTGTCAGTGTTCTCGCATTCATCCCGGGCCTCGTCACGTGGCTTCGCGTCAGCGACGCCACGACGAGCGTTCCGTCTGGGCCGTCGCTGGCCACCGTTACGAACACGCGGTTCCTGCTTGCCGACCAGACCGACACGCCGCTCGCGATGGGCCAGCCGGTTGTGGCCGGACGGGTGGCGATCCTCGGCGGCGCGGTGGAACTGACGCTCAGGAACGGCGTCGTGATCATCCTCGAAGGCCCCGGCGAGATGGACCTGCAGGGCGAACTGGCGGCCTTCCTTCATGCGGGCAGCGCCGTCGTGCGGATGCCCAGTGGGATGAGCGGCTTCCGTCTCGACACGGCCACGACCGGCGTGCTCGATCTCGGCACCGAGTTCGCCGTGAAGGCCGCGGCAGGTTTCGTAACAGACGTGCAGGTGTTTGACGGTGCCGTGGTGGCGTCGTCAAAGTCGGCCGCTGACAACGCCCGCTTTCCGACGCGGCTCGAGGCGGGACAGGCCGCTCGTTTCTCACCGAAGGATGCCGAGAAGCCGCAGCCGATTCCCTACGCGGAAAACCGTTTCGTTCGCCGGCTGCCGCTCGACGTCGGCGTGCCACTGCCGCTACGGTCTCCGCGCGGCCGCGAGGCCGACCTCCGCGAGGCCGACCTGCGGTTGTACGGTCGGCCGCAGCATGACGCGATCATCGTCAGCCGCGCCCGCGGGCCCGTCACGATCGACGGCCGGCTCGACGACTGGCGGCTTGCCCCGGGCTTCCTGTCCAGCCGCGACGGCTCCGACTCCTGCCCAGAGTGGGCGGATGGCCGGATGATGTACGACGACGAGCATCTCTACATCGCCGCCCACGTTGGCGACCCGATGCCGATGAAAAGCGCGATCGATCCGGCCGTCGATCCCGATCTCGGCTGGCGGGGTGGCAGCGTGCAGGTGCGGGTGTCGACTGACAGGGAGATGGGCTGGCCGGCGGCGGGAAACTCGGCCAGCTACTACCTTCAGCGGAAGCTCGTGCCCTCCGCCGAAGAAAAGTCGCTTGCCGATAATCCGCGACTGGCCCACCTCACGATGTGGTACCACGCTGCCAGCCACACTCCCTGCCTGACGATCCAGCGTGGCATGCTTGCCGGTGAACTGGAGGTCAATCCGTCGGCGGGGCAGCCAGGCGGCTACCGCGGCGCGTTCTTCCGCGATGCCGACGGCAAGGGCTACGTCCTCGAATACGCGATTCCGTGGCGGCTCCTCAACTGCGCCGATGATCACCCCCGGTCAGGCGACGTGCTGGCCGCGGTCTGGCAGGTGTACTGGAGCGACGGCGAAGGCCGCCTGCAGCGACAGCACATGGTCGAGATCCGCAACCTCCTCGAGCCCCGCGAGATCAACGTCTGGGAGCGTGGGGCGACGTGGGGGCGGGCGGAATATCGCTGATGGGCGAGAAAACTCGCTGGAATTTATTCCGACGTCTTGGTGTACTGGTGATACGAATCGGGGTGGGGCGAGATCTGTCGAACTCCAACGGTGGATTTTTCACTTCACCTTTTTAAATCCATTTTTTGCTCTCTTTTCTGGAGGTGTGTCATGGGGAGCCACAACGGGGGATTCAGGTCCCGATCCGGCGGCCGGCGAGCGTTTACGTTGGTCGAACTTTTGGCCGTGATCACGATCATCGGCATCCTCATCGGCCTCCTGCTGCCGGCCGTCCAGACTGCCCGCGAGGCGGCGAGGCGGAGCTTGTGCAGCACCAATCTCAAGCAACTGGCCCTTGGTTGTCTGAACTTTGCCGACGCGCAAGGGGGACGGCTGCCGCCTCCCTTCTATGTCGGCGGCATCGTGAACACGAATCCGAG
>JBIIMX010000273.1:0-4879 GCA_044337765.1 Pirellulales bacterium
CAGAAATACGCAGGCCGCGCGCTGCTGCTGACGACCGGCGCCTGCGCGGTCAATTGCCGCTACTGCTTTCGGCGCGAGTTCCCCTATGGCACGAGCGGCGCGACGCAGGCCGGCCTCGAGGCGGCGCTCGACGCCATCGCAGCCGACCCATCACTCCACGAAGTGATTCTCTCCGGCGGAGACCCGCTGGTCCTCGACGACGTAAGGCTCGCGAGAATCGTGGCGCGGCTGGAGGCGATCCCGCACGTGCGTCGCTTACGAATCCATTCCCGGCTGCCGATCGTGCTGCCTTCGCGGGTGACCGACCCGCTCGTGGCCACGCTGGTCCGCACCCGACTGGCCTGCATCGTGGTTGTGCATGCCAACCATCCGGCGGAACTCGACGCCACAGTTGCCGCCGCCATCGCCCGCCTCTCGGCCGCCGGGGTGATCCTCCTCAATCAGGCCGTATTGCTGGCGGGCGTGAACGATTCGACGGCCGTGCTCAAGGAGCTGTGCGAGCGGCTCGTCGACCTGGGCGTTGTGCCCTATTACCTCCACATGCTCGACCGCGTGCAGGGCACTGCGGCCTTCGAGGCTGATGAACTGTCCGCCCGGAATCTCCACGAGCAGTTACGGTCGTTGCTCCCTGGCTACGCCGTGCCCCGACTGGCGCGGGAGGTTCCCGGCGAACCGGCGAAGGTTTGGCTGGGGTGACGCGGGCGATCTGGTTTCGCTTTTTAGCCCGGCAAAGCGTAGACTTTGCGTTCCGAAATCCGTGGAGGCATACATGAAGATTTTGATTGGCGTGGATGGTTCGCCGTCGTCGCTCGACGCCGTAAGAATGGCGGGGCGGCTCGTCGATCCGGCCCGCGACGAGGTGGCGATCTACTTCTCACCGATGGAATTGGAGAAACGTCTGCTGGGCCGCTCGCGCCGGATCGTCGACGGTGCCGCCGCAGCGCTCTTCGAGGAGGCATGCTCGCTGTTGCCCGGTGGATTCGCAAAGCCGCCCGAAATGATCGCCAGTTCGAAGTCTGCCGCGGTCGGCCTCCTGGAGACGGCGGCCGGCTGGCGGGCTGACCTGCTCGTCGTGGGCGCCCGCGGCCACGGCTCGGTCGAACAGTTCCTGCTCGGCAGCGTGTCGCGGGCGGTGGTGCATGGCGCAAGCCTTCCGGTGCTCGTCGTCCGCAGCGGCCCACCGGCTGATCGGGGGCCGAAGACGCTCGTCTGCCATCATCCGGCCAGTGCCGCGACACTTGCCAGCCTGATTGGTCGGCTGCGCTGGCCCGATGACACGGTTGGTTCCGTGATCGGCGTGACTGAGTCGATGCTGGCGGGCCCCCTTCCCGCTTGGCTGGAGAAGACCGTGCGGGATCCCGATACCGCAGCCATCGCCAACGCCTGGCAGGATGAGCACGACAAGGACGTGGCAGCGATCAGCAGCAGCCTCGCGGCTTTTCAGGCCTCGCTGCCACAAGCCTTTCGTGGACAGCCCCCCATTCTGGTCGCAGGCAATCCGGGTGAGCAGATTCTTGCGCGCTCCAAGCAGGATGGCGTTGAGCTGATCGTTGTCGGACGCACGCCCTCCGACACGCTCACCCGATGGCTGCTGGGCAGCACTTCGGAGGCGGTGCTCACGAACGCGGCGGCGAGCGTGCTCATCATCCCCGTGGAGAAGAAGACTTGAGAGACCGTTCCACGAAGGCCGCGTAGTCCTTCGGCGTGTCGATACCGCGGGCCGCATGATCGACGACGGCCGCCACGATCGGGATGCCGGCCTCGATGGCCCGCAACTGCTCGAGGCTCTCGACCGCCGCGAGCCGCGATTCCGGCAAGCTGTCCCACAGCTCCAGCACCCGCCTCCTGTAGGCGTAGATGCCGACATGCTGCCAATAGAGAGGCGGCGTCGCCGACAAGAGCATCTCCGACCACTCCCGGGCCGCCGGCACTGGGGCTCGGCTGAAGTAGACCGCCCGCCAGGCGCCAGCGACCGGCTGGCCGACCGCCTCGCCTTTTTCAAGTGCCTGCCGCCAGGGAGTGAGTACGGCCTTGACGGCGGCAGGATCGTGAAGATCCTCGACCCGCTTGAGCGGGGTAACGAGCGTGGCGACACCCGCGTCTGGGCAACGTTCGAGCAGGTCGATCGCCGCGTCGATGGCCGTCGCTGCCAGTTCTGGCTCGTCTCCCTGCACGTTGACGATCACCTCCGCCGCGGGCAACCGCCCGAGCGCTTCCACGATTCGGGCCGTGCCACTGGGAGCCTCGGGAGAGGTCATGACTGATTCGCCGCCGAAGGCCCGTACCGCGGCGGCGATCTCGGAACTGTCCGTGGCGACGACGACCTGCTGAGCCCTGGCCGATCCCCTTGCAGCACGCCACGTGTGTTCGACAAGCGGCCGCCCGGTTTCGGCCAGCAGCATCTTTCGCGGCAGCCGCTGGCTGGAGAGTCGGGCTGGGATGACGATGATGGCGGGGATACGCGGCATGGCGGAAAGCACCTTTTTCCGGGAGAATACTCGTGTGGCCCGTCGTGGGGCCATGCCAGTACATTCCCCGGGCAACGGCTGGTCCTTTCCCAGACCGAACCCCTGACCTGAGGATTCATCATGTGCGGCATCGTCGGATACGTCGGGTTTCGTCGTGCCACCGGCCTGATCCTCGAAGGTCTGCGGCGGCTGGAATACCGAGGCTACGATTCCGCCGGGATCGCCCTGCTGCCCGACTCCGGTGAGATCCACGTGCTCAAGGCAGCCGGACGGCTTGCCCAATTGGAGGCACTCGTGCGGTCCGGCGTGCCCGACAGTTCCATCGGCATCGGCCACACCCGCTGGGCCACGCACGGCGCCCCGACCGACGCCAACGCCCATCCGCATCTCGGCGGCGACGATCGGCCCGACGCCCTGCAACAGGGCGGCCCGCATACCAAGGCGAGCGTGGCGGTCGTCCACAACGGTGTCATCGAGAACTATCGCGTCTTGAAAGACCGCCTCGAAGCTGAAGGCTATGTCTTTCATTCAGAAACCGATACCGAAGTGATCGCCCACCTGATCGACAGTTGTCTGGCACGGGCATTTACCGCGGGCCGCTCCGTCGCCGACGATCCGGCCGACACTCCATGGGTGGTGGCGGTGCAGGAGGCGATCGCGCAACTCCGCGGCACGTATGGCCTGCTCGTGCTCTTCCGAGACCGGCCAGACATGCTGGTGGCCGCACGCCTGGGCAGCCCGCTTGTGGTGGGCGTTGGCGATGGCGAGCACTTCATCGCCAGTGACGCCAACCCGCTCGCCGGCCATGCTGACCGGATCGTCTACCTCGCCGACCACGAGGTGGCAGTCATTACATCGGCGACACTCCGCATTCTCCATCGCGATACCGGCCGGATCGAGCCCGCGGTGCGGCGGCTGGAACTCTCGGCGGAGGACGTGGGCATGGGTGACTACGCCCACTTCATGCTCAAGGAGATTCACGAGCAACCCGAGACGATCCGCGCGGCGATGCGGGGCCGCCTTTCGCGGGACGATGCCACGGCGGTCTTCGGCGGCCTGAATCTCACGCCCCGTCAACTGCAGCGGATCAACCGCATCGTGCTGACCGGCTGCGGCACGAGTTGGCACGCGGCGCTGGTCGGCGAATACCTGATTGAGGAGTTTGCCCGGTTGCCGGTCGAGGTGGAGTATGCGAGCGAACTCCGCTATCGCAATCCGCCACTCGACGAGGGCACGCTGCTCTTTGCGATTACCCAGTCGGGCGAGACTGCCGACACGCTGGCCGCGCTTCGCGAGATCAAGCGCAAGGGGCATCCCACGCTGGCTATCTGCAATGTTGTCGGCAGCACGATCGCTACCGAAGCTGATGGTGGCATCTACCTGCATGCAGGCCCGGAGATCGGCGTGGCGAGTACGAAGGCCTTCACGAGCCAGTGCGTGGTGCTGTCACTGTTGGCCCTCTACTTCGGCCGGCTCCGCCACATGAGCTACGAGCGCGGGATCGGGTTCATCGATGCGTTGGAACGACTGCCCTCGCTCGTGGCCGAGGCGTTGCGGGCCGACCAACATATCCGGCGGATCGCGGAGCGGTATCAGGATGCAAACACATTCCTCTATCTCGGCCGGCAGTACAATTTTCCGGTCGCGTTGGAAGGTGCGCTCAAGCTCAAGGAGATTTCCTACATCCACGCGGAGGGCTACCCCGCGGCGGAAATGAAGCATGGCCCGATCGCACTGGTCGATCGTTCGACACCGAGCGTGTTTTTGATTCCACAGGGGGCGGTGTACGACAAGGTGCTGCTCAATGTGGAGGAGATCAAGGCCCGAAAGGGCCCGGTGATCGCGATCTCGAGCCCGGGCGACAGCCGGGTACGGGATCTGGCCGACGACGTGATCGAGATTCCAGAGGTGCCCGAGTTCCTCCAGCCGATCGTGGCGGCGGTACCGCTCCAACTGCTCGCCTATCACATCGCCGTGCTGCGGGGCTGCGACGTGGACAAGCCCCGGAATCTGGCCAAAAGCGTGACGGTGGAATAGTCCGGCGGGGGGCCATGCCTACTTGCGTCTTGGACGGGCATTGGTAGCATCAAAGGCCTGCCGCTCACGCGGCCGCACTCGCCCGAGTGGCGGAATTGGCAGACGCGCAAGATTCAGGTTCTTGTCCAGGTAACTGGGTGGAGGTTCAAGTCCTCTCTCGGGCATTTCTTTGGCGGCTTTTTCTGCAGCATCTTGGTGGGCCGACGGTCGCTCCCTTGGCCCCCCTTCTCTGGGCTTTCCTGAGCTTGCAACGCCTTGAGCGAAGCCCCCAGTTGCTCCCGTTTCCGGCTTCGGTAGGATTGAACCCGAGGCTGTAGCTCAGTCGGTAGAGCATCGGACTTTTAATCCGTTGGTCCTGGGTTCGAGCCCCAGCA
>JBIIMX010000275.1:0-4876 GCA_044337765.1 Pirellulales bacterium
GAACAGCCACCGTCGCTCATGCTCTCCGAACACACGGGCGAGCGGTTCGGCCTCGGTGGCGACGTGGCGATCGCCGAATCGTTTCGGATTTTCGCCACCATGAACCCCGCCGAATACGCCGGTCGATCGGTGCTCTCACCCGCCTTCCGGGATCGCTGGAGCCTGTGGAGCGTGCTGGAGTCGCCCGGCGAAGCGGAATACCGTGCGCTGCTCACCCGGCTTGTGCATGGCGTGCATCCCCAGTTCGTCCTCGACGGCATCGAGTGGCGGGCTGCCGACAGCACTCCCGTCCATCCCCAACTCTCCACGGATGGCCGCATCGACGGGCTGCTCGACGCGATCGCCTCCTTTCATGGGGCCGTCGCGGCGGCGGCCGGCGGTGATGGCGGCGTCACTCTTGGGAGAGCCCGTCGTGAGCGGTATGTGTTCACGAGACGCACGATGCTGTCGGCGATGTCGTTGATGGCCGGCCTCGTCGACCGCGGCATCGACCTCGAGGCCGCCGCCCTCGAGGCCCTCGAACTGGTCTACCTCCAGCGGGTGCAGCCCGGCCCCGACCGCCAGGCTGTCCGCTCCGCACTGCGAACAGTGGGGCTCGCCCGATGACAACCCACGACAAGGCTGATACTACAACCGCGGCTAACGCAGCCAGCGACACAGCCGCAGAGCACCTCCGGGCCGAGCTCGAGGGCCTCGTGCGGATTGCGGCCCGTCGGCCCACGCTCACCGTCCGCGAGGGACAGCCGGGCTCTGCCTGGTCGTTCTCGTGGGATGCCGACGTCGTCACGGTCGACCCGACGCACCTGCGGGAGTTCGCCCCCGACCTCTGCCGTGGCCTCGCATTGCACGAGGCCTCCCATGCGGCGGTCACCGTGCTGCACCGGATTCTTGCCGAGGCCCACCTGGCGCGGATCATGCCGCTGCTCAACACGATCGAAGACATCCGGATTGAGGTCTGGATGCGATCGCGGTTTCCCGGCGCGACGCCGTGGATCAGGGCCTACAACGAAGTCTTCTATGGATACAACCGCAGCCAGCCGCTGCCGCAGTCTCGGCAGGTCCAGTTTCTCCTTGGGGTCCTCGAACTCTGGTGGTATGGCACGACGGCGGCCGGGACATTGCCAGAGGTGCTTGCAGCGCTCGATGCGTGCCGCGGCTCGGTCGCGGCGGCAACCGCCTGTCAGCCTCCGCTCGACGATGATCCCGAGGGAATTCTGGCCAGCCAGCGGGCGATGTGGGAGATCGTGCGGGATCGGATCCTGCCCACGTGGGAACGGCTCGTGGCCATGGATCGCCGCGAGGGTATCAAGCGGCTGGCCACGTCCGAACTCAGTGCGTTCGCGGAGCGAACCGGCTGCCCAAGCCGTCGGTGGACGCGTGGCAGTGCCCGGCTGCGGCCCCGGAGTGCGCGGTCCCAGAGCGGGCGGTCGCGGCTCCGCGGCACGCTGCGTGAAGTGCCACGCCCAGTTGCGCAGCCGGCGGCACCACGAAACGACGCGGCGGATGCTGCATTCCCGGAAGGTGAGCGGCAGCGGGAAGCGTTCGAATCGACTCAATCCGACGGCACCGACTCCTACCTTGCCGCCTGGAGAAGGATCGCCCCTGTGGCCGACAGGCTCGGCGACGAACTCCTCCGTGTGCTCGTGCCACGGCAGCGGATGCGGTGGTCGGCGGGGCACCCGTGGGGCCCGCGGCTCGAACTTCGCAAGGCGATGCAGTTTGAGGCCGATCCCCAGGCGTATCGCTCGCTCTGGTGTCGCCCTGTCCTACCCCACCGCCGCGATCCGGCCGTCCTGCTGCTCGTCGATCGCTCTGCCTCGATGCGCCATGACGGTCTGATCGACCGAGCCCTCGAGGGCACGGTGCTGCTCACGGAGGTCTGCCGCCGCATCGGCGTGCCGGCCGCCGTATGGTCGTTCGCCAACCAGGTCCGCGAGGAGCTCGAGTGGGACGCCGTGATCGACGGCCCCGCCCGTCGACGACTCGGCCTGTTGCCCGACACATGCGACGGCAACACCGACATGGCCGCTGCGCTGACGGTCGTCGGCCGAAGGTTCGCCGCCCGCCATGGCGACCCGAAGCTGCTCTTCGTGATCAGCGACGGCGAGCCCGATAAGCACGATGCCACGCTTGCCGCAGTGAGCCGGCTCGAAACCGACGGGATCGTCACCGTAGGGCTGGGCCTCGGCCCCGGCACCGCCGGCCTCGCCCGCTACTTTCAGAATGCGGTCACCGAGATTCCGCCTGAGCGGCTCGTCGACCACGTGGCTGACCTGCTCGGTGAGGCGATCCTCGCCCACGCATGAGCCGCCGATCCCTCATCCACGCGTGATCCACGCGTGACTAAAACCCCATCCCTGGCCGCCAGTCACCGTCGATACCCCGCTGCTTGAGCAGCGGTCGCAGCAGGTCATAGGCGTCGTGGAGGCGGCGGTGCACCGTCGTGACGTTCATCCCGAGCCGCTCGGCCAGCTTCCGCTCCGAGAGCTTTTCCTGCAGCCTGAGCCTGATGATCCGCCTGAGCGACTCGTCCTCCAGCGAGTTGATGCACTCGTTCAAGATCTCCGCCAGTTCTGCCTCGTCGATCCGAAGCTTTGCCTGGTCGGGCTTCGCGGCCCAGCGGGACTCGACCGGACCGTTGAGTTCGAGCTGCGACATCGGAATCGACTTGACGCTCCTGCCGGCGCCACGCCATGTCCGGCAATACTCGACCGTTTCATTGGCGGCAATCCTCGACAGCCACCCCTTCAGCGTTGACACTCCACCCGTTCCCTTGCCCTTTTTCGGATTAAACCAGCTGTTTGGCTTGCCCGGGAGCTGGAGGAGCTTGCAGATGACCTGCTGGAGCGTGTCGTCGATGGCCGCCTCATCCTGCGCCGTCTTGTGCCCCCGGACCAGCCACTTTCTCAGTTCAAGCCGAACGGTTTTCTCGACCACCGGCTGAATATCCCGCCAGACGACCCCAAAGCCCGTCCCCTGCCGCTGAAACGCCACCATCGCCTCGACCGTGCCATGATCCATAAAAATACCTCCAACATGGGTTTCCGACCCCCCAGGGCGGCGACGAGCCGCAATGTGGACAGCCCTATACGATTTGGGGTGCGAATTTTTCGAACCCCAGGACGGCTGCTCCCTCTCAACCATCTGGGAGGCATTTTTCAGGACGGCCATTTTTCAAGACGGCCATATTTGGGCCGCACGGCCGCTGAGCTGCGGTGGGGCCCTCATCGCTCCGAAACCGGCCGCTCCGAAACCGGCCGCTCCGAAACCGGCCGCTCCGAAACCGGCAGAGAAGGCCGGCCTTCGGGCGTGATCTGAGAGGCGTACCTACCTGGCCGCCTCGATCGCCCGGGCAACGACTTTGCCCCTGGCCTTCGTCAACCGGCGAGACACTTCGCCCTTGCTGCAGCCGACAACGGGGGCGATTTCGCAGTTCTTGAGCCCCTGGGCATGCTGTTCGAGGACCACCCGCTCCTGCTCAGGCAGGCCAGCGATGAACTCCGGCAGCGACTTCCGGGCAGCGGCGGCCATTCTGCGGGTCATGCCCGGAACCGCATCGTTCTGCACCTGCTTGCGGGTGCGGTTACGGGTGCGTTGGTCGGCTCGCCGGCTGCGGCTGTCGTGCTGGTCGCGCCACGCCGCACCGTGGATGCGCACCATGTCCTCGAACGCCGACCGGCGCTTCCGCTCTACGGTGCGATGCCGGTGATAATCAATCGCCTGCGAATTGGCGATCTGCTTGATCAGCGGGATAAATGGATCGTTCGTGTACCGGGAACGGTCGGGATCCCATGCCCCCTTCTCGCTCGGCGGTTTCATGCTGATGGCCCACACCCTGTCCCAGACGAGGTTGGCGATGATGTCGACGTCGTGCCGCTGGACGTGGGCCCGGTAAAGCTCGTTGACGACGATGTGCCCATGCCGAACGATCAGCTCCGAGAGCACCTTGGAATTGGTGCCCCCGGAGGCCTGCAGCTCGTTCATGAGCTCGCTGGCCGTCAGCTGATCGGTGCCGCCGACGAGTCGTTCGGCAGCCAGCTTGCCGTCCCGATGGAGCTTTTCGCTCGCAATCGGGGCCGCAGCCTTCAGGCGATCGTCATTCTGCATAGAGGCGTCTCCTTTGGGGGTGGGGGGAAAAACCGAACACGAACGCATGTCACTACTAATACTCGTGGCCTGGACAACCTTGGTCCAAACCGCAAAAAGGCCTTGCCTGTTGAAGGTTCACGCCTCCCCTCGCGGCTGCCGCAGGAACAGGTCGGCGAACTCGGGCGCCGCACCAGCCGTGCCTTCGAGGTCGAATTCCTCCGAGAGCGTGCTGCCGATCCACGCCTGCAGGGGCCGCGCATCCTCGGAACGAGCCACATGGGTGGCCACCTCGCCGGCGAAGTTGAGCAGGTCGTAGACCCGGCACTTCACCGGCAGCAGCCGCTGCCGGCGGACCGGCAACGTGTCGACGTTGGTCAACCCGTAAAACTCCTGGATTCGGCCCGTCAACTGGTCGAGATCGACGAGCGCCTCCGACTTCCGCCTGGCCTCGATCGCCCGCATCTTCGTGATCTGGCGGTAGACGGCGTTCGCCTCCCGCACCGACGCCCACGATGTCTGGGCTGAGAGGAATCGCTCCCGGATGGCCGCAAAGCCGTCGCTGTGGTCGAAGCACTCGACCGCCCGCCGCAGCGTGTGCCGGGGGTTGCGGCTTGCCGGCACCTCGCTGCAGAACGCCCGGTGATAGCCCACCAGGCCGTTCGAGCAGAGCAGTCGCACAAGCGCCAGGTAGATCTGGGCGTTCCCGAAGCCGTCGATCGGCACGTCGAGCGTGAACCGATTGGCGAACTCATCGCCTCCGATCGCAAGCGTCTTTTCACCACTGCGG
>JBIIMX010000276.1:0-4875 GCA_044337765.1 Pirellulales bacterium
AGCAGATGGTTGATGCTCGGAAACCGGATCTGGCGGAGGCTGACCCGATCGACGAGGCAGTCGCCTTTCGCCGCGGAGAATCCGACCGTGAGCGTGCGGCAGTCTTCGCCGTTCTTGAAGGCCACCCGGGCGAACCGCCACTGCGGGTCGGCCGACAGCCGCACCGCGGTCGATTCGCGGAACCGGCCGTTCCCCTTGAGGCCGGCGAGCAGTTCGACGGGCGACTTCGCGTCGGCGGCGCGATAGAAGAATTCGAGCACCCACGTGGCATGCGTGCCGAGGTAGCCGCTCACCTCCTGCGTGACCGCGGCCGAGCCGACGACGAGGCCGCGGCTGCTCTCATGGCCCGGACTACTGTAGTCGACCCGCGGAGACTGCCAGCCGGTCTGCTCCTCCGCATCGCCGTTGACCAGCCGATTGGGGCCCATCCGGACGAGCTTCTCGAGCTGGCCCGGCTCGTCGCGCGTCTCGGGCCAGAGGCGGGCCGTGAGATCGGGGAACGACGGATCACGTTCGGGCAGATCGCCACCCAAAACGGGGTTGGCCGACGCCAGTTCGCGGGACCAAACGGGCTTGCCGTCGAGGCCCAGGGCGAGGACCGTGCCTCGCGCGCCGCCCAGCACCAGTTGGCTGCCGTCGGGGGTGAAGGCGAGCACGCTGCCGATCTCCGGCACCGTCGTGTCGGCCAGCCTGCGGCCGTCTGCCGTGGCAAAGATCTGCAGCCGGCCGTATTCGTCGAGCGTGGCCAGATGGCTGCCGTCGCGGCTCACGGTCGCGAAGCTCGGCACGGTCGTGAAGGGACCAATCCGGCAGACGATCCGCTCGGCCGTGTCGTGGTAGAGCAGCATCGCCCCGTCGCGGACGAGCCGCCGCTCACCCCCGAGCGACAGCATCCCCTCCCGATACGGCGCCTTCGCCAGGAGCTTGAGCGCGGGATCGAAGAGCCATCGCTCGTGCCCCTCCGTCACGTTGGCATTCGGGGCGTAGGCGACGGGCCCCGCAGCGTCGGCGGGCCAGGCCACCGCTGCCGTCACCTCCTTGCCGTTGTCGATCTCCTTGAACTCGTGCAGCAGACCGCCCCGCAGATCGCGGATGACCAGATGGACGTCGTAGACGATCGCGTCTTCGTAGCCCTTCTTCGTGAAATACCGGCTCGACTCCAGCTGCGCGATCCGGCTGCCGTCGGGGCTGAGCGCGTAGCCGTGCAGCTGCCGGCGGAGTGTTTTGTCGGCCACGTCCTTGTCGTCGTAGGCCTCCCCCTCCCATTCCGCGACGACCTTGCCCTGCTCGTCGAGCAGCCGCATCCTGTCCCCCAGATTGTGCAGCAGCTGCCGCGGCCCGGGGAGCCAGAGGAAGTCGGCGCTCGAGAGGGAGTAGTCGTCGTCGGCGAGCGTGCCGCCCGGATCGAGGTTGATCCGCGCCTGCGAGAGCGGCTGGTTGTCGTGGGTGAATTGGTAGAGCCTGGCGCCCGCGGCGGTGTAGGCCAGCACGCGATCCTCGGCGACCTCCAGACGGCGGATGCCCATCTCCGGCAGGCGTCGCGCGAAGCGGACCACGCCGCTCTTGTCGAGCGAATAGAGGTTGTTGCCGTGGCCCCACGTGCCCAGATAGAGGTTGCCCGCGGCATCGAAGCGGAGATGCTCGATCATCTCGTTCGTGCCGAGCTTCGTCGTCACCGGCACCGCTTTCGACGTGCCCGCGTCGGCTGCGGTGCTCTCGACGGGCGGCGGGGGGGACTCGGCCGCTGGTGACGCCTTCGCGACAGGAGCCACGAAGAGGGCGTCGACCGCGGCCTGCATGCCCGCCGCGTCGTTGGCGATCAGGCAGAGCGTGTCGTGGGCGAAGTGGAGGCCCTTCGTGGCGACCTGCACGCTCGGGCGGCAGGCTTCGCCCGGCTGCCCGAGCGGCCGATGGGAGAGGTAGCCATGCTCGGCGAGCGCGTCGATCAGGAGCGAGCCGCGGGCGGCGCCGAGCACCACGACGGGCGTGTCGACGGCCAGCCCCGGGCCGATCAGCGGCTGCGATCCCCGCCACGTGTGGAAGCCGTCGCCCAGCGGATCTTCCGACTTCGGGTCGCCGGTCGGACGGCGGTAGACGCCGGCCTCGGGTGCGATGCGGGCGGTGATGCCGCGTTCTTTCAGCTTCCGCACCAGGGTGCCCGCCACGGCCTCGCCTCCCGGCACGCTCCTGGCGACGGCGATCGTGACGGCCTCCTGTGACGTCTGCCGTGATGCGATGAATCTCTCTACCTCGGCCGGGTAGGGGATGGCGACGGCCTGTGGGCTGCCGAGCGCCAGTGGTGTGGCCGCCCGCGCCGGAACCACGAGCGAATGCGACACCGTGCGGCCGGAGAGGGCCTCCCGGACCTCGATCGTGGTCTCGCGGTCGGCGGCCCCCTGCGGCAGCGTGAGCTCTGCTGCAGTGTCGGCCCCGAGGATGCGGTCGAATTCCCGCGCGCTGTCGCCCTGCCGGAGCGTGATCCGCACGGGGAAGATCCCCTTGATCGGTTTGCCCGAGTCACCCAGGAGGTCTCCCCTTACTGTCGCGCGGCCCGTGTCGGCCCTCCAGGCGAGGCGGCTCTCGAGCTTCGCGACCGGCTCCGGCGTGAAAGCGACGATCCCGCCCTGCAGCCTCCGTAGGTCGAGATCGATCGTCTGTTCACCCTCGGCATGCGGCCCGTCGGCCGGCCTGATCGCGACGGGCTGCTGGGACAGCAGATCGTAGGCTGCGGCGCCGCGGTGCCGCGGCACCTGGAGCCGCTGCACCTTGGGGAGCGCCTGCGACTGCTTGACGGAATGGCGATAGGGCGGATCGTCGAAGTTGGCGTGGATCAGATACTGGATGCCGCCGCCGCTGCGCCAGTTGGGGCCGACGCGAAAGTCGCCACGTGCGGCGGGTTCGACGCCCCACTCGATCAGCTTCGGCCGCAGGAAATCGACGATCGGCTGGCTCGTCGTGTAGATCTTCTTGAGTTCGTCGTCCTCCCAGGTGGCAAAGTAGTTCCCCACGAAGAAGCTGTCGAGCTTCCAGTCGGCCAGCTTCATCACGCCCGGAAGCGCGAGCTGGCTGTTCCCTTCCACCACCACCTTGATCCCCTGGTCCACCGCCGCCTTGAGCCGCTGCATCACCGGCTCGGGCAGTTCGCCTTCGAAGTGGATGCCCGGCACGAAGATCACCTGAAAGCCGTCGAGCGGCTCCTCGAGCGTGTCTTCGCGGAGGAACGTGGCCGGGTAGCCCAGCCGCCAGCAGGCGACCGCGATGCCCTCGGTCTGGCAGGCGACGGCGATCGGCTTGAACCGGCTCGTCGCATGCTGCGCGAGCGTGCTGACGATGCCGACCCGGCGGTAGCCGTCGGTCGTGTGGTCGTTGATGGCGCCGAACGGGCGGAGGATCTCGTTGTTGAGCACGCGGGTGGTCTCGTTGGCCAGCGCCGTCTGCGGATTGGGCCCGTCGTCGAACGAGTGGAGCAGGCCATACTGCGAGACGCCGTTGGCCCCGCAGGACAGCACCGAAAACGCCATCTGCCGCGTGTATTGACCGTCGAAGTCGGAGCTGGATTCGTGCGTCAGCGGCATGTTGAGGTAGAGCGTCTTGCCGCGTCCCGTCCGCAGGATGCCGGCCATGAGCGGCGCATGCACCCAGCCGGTGATGTTGTCGGCGTAGTGCACGTGGCTGATGATGTCGAGATTGCGGAAGAGATCGGGCGCATAGCCGTTGTAGATGTCGTCGCAGCTGCCCGGGAGCATCCAGGTGCGGTGGTAGGTGCCGAACCGCGCCGCCGGTGCGATTCCCCGGGCTACGCCGACGACCCTGTCGATGTATTCGGCCCAGCCGTGCTGCTGCCAATCCTGGTAGGCGATGTACTGCTTGAGAGCGGCCGCATCACGTTGTCCCGGCGGCCGTTGCAGGTAGCGGGAGAAGGCCTGTTCGATCTTCGAGGGGGGCTCGCCGAACTTCTCTTCTGCCAGCCGGATGCGGGTCGCCCCGAAATATTTCTGATGATGCGGCACGATCCCCGACACGGCCGACTCGTACATCTCGTCGTAGAGCATGATGCCGTCGAAGGCGGGCGAATGCCGCAACGCCTGCGTCTCGCGGGCGATCCAGCGTTCGCTCGCCTGGACGTAGGGCTCGATCCTGCGTGGCAGATGAAAATCGTTGTAGCTCAGCCAGACGTCGCTGTATTGCATGCCATGGCGGACGCAGGCGTTGAGGATCTGCTCGCGCGGCGTGGGGGTGTAGACCGCGTCGGGCGGCGGCAGCCGCGGATCGACCGCGGAGAGCCGCTCCCGCCACGCATGGCCGCGAAGGTGATGGTTTTGTGCATAGGTCATCAGGTCGACCCGCGTGTAGCCCAGTCGGGAGAGGGTGTCGACGGCCCGGTCGAGGTCGACCGGCGGCTGCTTGTCACTCAGATGGCTCGGTTCGAGGTCGTTCATCGCCTTCGTGTATTTCGACGGCTTGACGACGTGGAAGAGGCTCGGCCGCTCCGCGGTCGCGAGGTCGAATCGCCACGGCACGGCAGCGATCCCCGCCGGCAGGTCGGCCGCGGTGATCGTGTAGGAGCCGCTCTCCATGCGGGCGGTGGCGGCCGCGGGCAGTTCGCAGGGCTGGCTCCACCAGGCGGTGCCGGGATCGTCGAAGGGGAGCCTGTCCTCGCGGCCGTCGGGATGGGTGAGAAGAATCGTGCGGCGGCCCGCCGGGCGGGGATCGGCCGACCGCAGCACGAGCTCGAGGGCGATAGGCTCACCGGCCACGAAGGCACTCCGGCCGCGATTGGTCACGACGCTCGCCGAGCCGCGCTGGCCGCGGTCGATGATGCAGCCGTGGATCTCGGCCGACAGCGGCGGGAACGGACGCGTGTCTCCCCGCTCG
>JBIIMX010000277.1:0-4851 GCA_044337765.1 Pirellulales bacterium
ACGAGACACCCTCCGAAGACGTGTCCTTCGATGCCGGCATGAGGACCGAGACGTCTCCGTTCGCCGACAGCGAACAACTCGAAGCGTCGGGCGATGCGGCCGACCCATGGCAGGACAACCCCGCTTCAATTCCGATCCATTCCGCGGCGATCGGTGCCGCCGCGGCAGGTGCCCTTGTCGCCACGTCCGGAAGCAAACCGGCCGTGGCGAAGAAGAAGGGCGGCCTCGGCCAGATGGTCGGCGTGGTGCTGGGCGGGCTGATGGCTCTGCCGATCACCTATGCGATTCTGATCTGGGGATTTCAGAAGGATCCGTTCAAGCTCGGCAGGCAGATGCCTGCGCAACTGGCGTTTCTCCTTCCCCAAAAGCTCCAGCCCGGATACAGGCCACCCAAGAGGGCGGTCGCCGACTCGAGCATCGACACCGCGCCGTCGCTCGATGATGTGCCGTCGCTCGATGATGTGCCGTCGGCTGAAGTGGAAACACCGACTGCTCCAGAGCCGGACGCAACCGCCGCCGCCGATCCGGCCGGCACCGAACCAGCCGGCACCGAACCAGCCGCCGCCGAACCAGCCGGCACAAACCCGGCCGTGCCCATGCAGACCGAGGCCGTGGCTGGATCACCAACTACGGCCGCAGTGTCGGATGTGGCAGGCGAGCCAGACTCTTCTGCTGAACCATCCTCCAAGACTGCCAGCGAGGCCAGCGTCGCCGACGTCGGCACGGCACCGCCAGCGATGGCCGCTGACCCCGGTCTGGCCGTACTCCCGCCGGCTGATCCGTTGGCAGGTCTCGATGCGCTGGTGGCTGCTGCCGACACCACGACCACGCCGCCGCCGGTCGCCGCGGCCCCGGCATTGCCGCCGCTTGACCTGACGGGTGTGGAAGGAGCCGCCGAGCAGGCGATGCGGGCATTCGAGTCACTGGAATTCGGGACGCGGGACACGAGTTCCGAGATCGCCGATCCCCTGCGGGATCGGGCCTTGGTCGTTTGGTACACCCGGCTGGCGCGGCTTGGCGAGGAATTGGTGAGGCTCGAAACCAACGCAGCCGACTCCGGTCGTCCGCTCTTGCCCACGCCCGCCGCCGCCGCGGACCTCCTCGATCAGATCTGCATCAGCGATCCTGCCGTGGTGGAACTCGATCGTCTCGGGGGGATGTGGCTCAGTAGTCAGAAGCGGCGGAATGACGGAGTTGCCGTGGTTGCGACGCTGGGCGCCTCGCGTAAGGTTGGCCCCTACTGGAGCACACGAGCTGTCGTCTCCGGGGCCCAGGCCGATGGCACGGATCGCAACCTGTCGATCATTTCACGACTCGCTCCACCAGCCGATGTCGGCGACCGTGTCGTGGTCGCCGGCGTAATGTTCGACGGTGATGCCGTGTGGGCCGCCGACATGCGGCCGGTCGCGCCGCCGCCGGAATCGGGTTCCGATCCGGAGTAGCACACGCTGCCACCTGGCCGCCCGCCGCGTGGCGTGAGGAAGATACCGTGGCCGCATCGGCGGTGAGCATTGCGAAGGCCGTGGCTGCCGGTGAGGCGAGGCCGAGCGAGGTGTTGTCGGAGCACGTGGCCCGATATCGCGAGACTGCAGCGGCCTTGAACGCGCTCGTGCAGCCCCGGCATGCCGCGGCCCGCCGCGATGCCGAACACTTGGAATCGCGGCTCCGGGCGGGCGCGGCCGCCGGCCCCCTGGCCGGGGTGCCGGTAAGCGTCAAGGAGTGCTTCGCGGTGGCGGGGCTGGTGACGAGTCTTGGCATTCCGGCAAGACGGCAGGCCCTCGACGGAGAGGACGCTCCGATTGTCGCCCGACTTCGGGAGGCCGGCGCGATCATCGTCGGCAAGGGCAATGTGCCCCAGGCGCTCTATCTGCACGAGACAGACAATCCCGTCTGGGGGCGCACCAACCACCCGATCGACGCCGCTCGCGGCCCAGGGGGCTCGAGCGGTGGCGACGCTGCACTGGTCGCTGCCGGCGTGGTACCGCTCGCCGTTGGAACGGACCTGGCCGGGAGCGTTCGACAGCCGGCGCATGCATGCGGCATCGCCGGATTCCTGCCGAGGTCGGCAGTCGGTGGCGACGGCGGCTGTTTCGACACCGTGCCCCACTTGACCGTCGTGCGTCCCAGGGCTGGTTTTTTTGCCAGAACGGTCGCCGATGTAAAGCATGCCTTCGAGCTGCTGGTCAACACGCCGCAGTTCGAACATCCGGCTCGAGATACGGGATCCATGCCGGCCGCCCGCGGGCCTGATGCCACGTCCGGTCGTCTACGGGTCGCCTGGTGGGATGACGCCGGGCCAATCGAGCCATCGCCGGCCGTGCGGCGGGGCGTTCATGAGGCGGTGAGTCGCCTTGCGCGGGCGGGAGCGGAGACAGTCCGCCTGGATGGCAGTCTGGCCGCAGAAGCCGCATGGCTGCATCTGGCAGTCCTGTCAGCCGATGGAGGCGCCGACATACGCCGGCTGTTCGGTGACGCACGGCCGATCCCACCGGTTGCAACGCTCCTCCGGCTGGCAGGTTTCCCCATGCGGCTACGATCACTGCTTGCATTTCTTTCGCAGTCCGTAGGTGGGCGGATCGAGGCCGCGGCTCTGCGGGTCACAGGCCCCAGGAGCTCCCGGGACTTTGCAGCGCTCTGCGGCCGCAGAGCGGAGTTCGCGACCAGGTTTGCCGCCGCGGTGGCCCCGTATGATGCGATCGTCTGCCCCGTGTCGGCCCTGCCGGCCCTCCGGCACGGCACCGCTGCCAGACTGGTGCTGGCGGCGGCACCCTGTCTGCTGGCCAATTTGCTCGATCTGCCGGCGGGATCCGTGCCGATCACGAGGGTACGGTCGGATGAGGAAAACGGGCGTGTGAGGAGTCGTGATCGGGTCGTGCAGGCTGCGGCCGCCGCCGATCGCGACAGCTGCGGCCTGCCCATCGGCGTGCAGGTGGTGGGCGTGCCGGGGCTGGCATCTGCGGCCGATCCCCTCCGGCCCGAGCGGATTGTTTTGGACGTGATGCGTCTCCTCGAACAAGGTCCGCCGCAGCACCCAACGGTGGGGTAGAATTGAAACGCCCGCGGTCGAGGCCCGCCCGAAAAAGTGTGTCGCAAGAGTGTGAGGACTGGCATGCACGAAGACGACGACAATCAGCCGCTCGGCGGCAACAACCTGCCGCCGGTCGTCGAGGAGTTCGCGTCGATCCGTCGGATCGTGAAATGGGTGTCGGGGCCGGACGCGTTCGGCCCGGCCGGCGAACAAAAATATGCCCCCGAAGACAGCCATGATTTTCGGCCGAGCCTGCGGCCTCCTGTGCCGGTGTTGACCGTGCTCGATGACGGGTCGTTGGAACAGGGCGAGGACATGCGGTTGCGGCGCGAGCGATTCTCAATCGGCCGTACGTCGGGCGACGTCCAATTGCCCAACGATGCCTCGATATCGGGGGCCCACGCCGAGATCCGACGCACGTCGTGGAAGGGTGGCTTCCAGTGGCACCTGCACGACCTCGAAAGCGTGAATGGCACGTTCGTGCGGTGCGTCCGCGCCGTGCTGCATCAAAACGCGATCTTGATTCTCGGGGCCCGGCGGTTTCGACTGCGGAACCCGCTCAAGCCCAACTCGATGCCCGCGGCCGGTCACCGCACCAACTTCATGGACGGGGCGCACATTCCGCAGACGGTCTGGCCCGTGCTTACGGAGGCCTCCGCCAAGCCGGGCGCGGTGGAGTTTTCGCTGCGATCGGACAGGCTCGTGATCGGTCGGGCCGGCGGGGGCGCCGACATCGAACTCGACGATCCGTTGCTGGCCAACCGGCATGCCGAACTCAAGCGACTGCGGGACGGCACATGGATGATCACCGCCGACACGACCCGCAACGGCATCTGGGTGTCGGTTTCCGCGGTCGGGTTGACGCCCTACTGCTTTTTTCGGTGCGGCGAGCAGCGGTTCCGTTTCGTGATTCCCTGATCGCACCCGGTCAGCGACGCATCCGCGACAGGATCGTCGACGGCATCTCCGCGATGGAGAGCACCTCGCAAGCGGCCCCCAGATCGATGGCAGCTTTGGGCATGCTCCAGACCACGCTCGTGGCCTCATCCTGCGCGATCGTGTGCCAGCCGCAGAAACGCAGCCGTGACATTCCTTTCGCGCCATCCCGACCCATGCCGGTGAGCAGCAGTGCCGTGCCGGCCTGCGGCCAGTGGTCGGCCACGCTTTCGAAGAAGACGTCGACGCTGGGCCTGAAAAAGAGTTCGCGCGGTTCCTCCCGGTATTCGAGCGTGCGGCGTTTCGACAGCAGCAGATGGTCGTTGGTGCCAGCCATCAACACAATGCCAGCCTGGGGCTGCTCGCCATGCTCGGCCACGCGGACAGCGTGCCCCGTGCGTTCCGCCAGCCACTTGGCCAGCCCCTGCGAGAAGGCGACGTCCACATGCTGCACGATGACGACCGCCGCATTCCAGTCGCGCGGCAGAGGCTGAAGCACGTCGGCGAGTGCCTTGGGGCCGCCTGTCGATGCGCCGATGACGAGCATCCGCGGCAGGGGCGAGGGAGCTTCGCCACCCATGGACCGTTTGGCATCTGTGATGGGCCCGACGAGTTTGGCGACGGTGGCGATCTTCTCGACAAGGGCTCCGGCGCCCGTCATGTCGCCGGTCGGTCCCAGCGTGGGAGTGTCGACCGCGTCGAGCGCGCCGTATCCCATGGCATCGTAGACGAGCGAGATGTTTCCGCTCACGGTGGCAGTGACGATCAGGATCGCGCACGGGCTGCCTGCCATGATCTGCCGCGTGGCCTGCACGCCATCGACGTGCGGCATGATCAGATCCATCAGGATCAGGTCGGGTCTGTCGCGTTTGGCCATCGCGATCGCT
>JBIIMX010000278.1:0-4843 GCA_044337765.1 Pirellulales bacterium
AATCGTGCCGTGGCCGGTGACCACGATCACCTCGGTATCGACCGACGCAGTCTTCGCCCGCGACAGGATCTCCAGGCCGCCGATGTCGTTCATCATCAGGTCGGTGACGACGACGTCGAAGGATTCGTGCTCGATCTTCCTGGATCCCTCCATGCCGCTGCCCACTACCACGACCTGATAGTCGAGCCGGCTCAGCACCTCGCCCATGGTTCGAGCGTGGACGATGTCATTGTCGACCACCAGCACGCGCACGACGCCCTGGAGCCCGGGGGCCGGGGATGGCTGGCTGGTCGATGCGTTCTCTCGGGTCTGATTCATGATGCGTTCGATGGTACGAAGCCGCCCTCCGGCCCGTCCAGTTGCCTGTCGGCACCGACAGCCCGGCCCGCGACTCTCGCCGATCGCGTGTCGGTCGTGGGCAGCCGGGGCGGGGCGGGCAGCCAGATTGTGACCTTTGTTCCTCGTCCAGGCGTGCTTTCGATGTCGATCGAACCGCCATGGGCCTCGACGATCTTCCGTGCCGTGGGCAGGCCGAGCCCCGAGCCACCCTGCTTGGTCGTGTAGAAAGCCCGAAACACCTTCGCAAGCGTCTCCGCTTCCATTCCGGGCCCGGTGTCGATCAGTTCCACCAGCACGCCTAGGCCTGCCGGCCGCGTCCGCACGACCAACTGACCGCCGCCGTCCATGGCCTGCACGGCATTGATCAACAGATTGAGCACCGCGGATCGGAAGGTCTCCCGATCGAGCCGGACCATCGGCAGTTCCGGGTCGAGATAGCGGACGATCTCCACATGGGCATCCCGTGCCTGCGGGGCGTAGAAATCGAGCAGTTGGTCGATCTCCACGTTGAGGCTCCCGGGTTCCAGGCTGAGCGTTTCCTGCCGCGCAAAATCGAGGAAATCACCCAGTAGTTTCTGCAGCCGGTCGCACTCCTGACGCACGAGGTCGATCTTCGCCTTCGCACGGCGATCCCGTTGCTTCGTCGGCGACTCCGGATCGGTCTGCTCGAAGTCCTCGGCGAGGAGTTCCATGTTGAGGCGGATCGTGGAAAGCGGATTGCGGATCTCGTGGGCAAGAGCGCCCACGAGAGCCGCAAATTCCGCATATGTTTCCGCCCGCGAGCGGCTTGGATCGTCGGCGGACGACATGGCCCCTCCCGCGAAAATTTAGGATGCCACGAAGTTCATGCCACGAAGTTTTCTGTTCCGTTGCCGCTCTACTGGTTCCCCGCCGGCTTGCCAGCCTCCGCCTGCTCACGCATGGCAGCCTTGCGGCTGAGCTTCACGCGATCCTGGTCGTCGACCGCGATCACCTTCACCCGCATGATGTCGCCCACGCGGCACACGTCCGCAACGCTCGACACATACTCATCGGACAATTCGCTGACGTGGCAGAGGCCGTCCTTGCCCGGCACGAGCTCCACAAACGCACCAAAATCCTTCACGCTGGTCACACGGCCTTCGTAGATTCGGCCGATCTGGATCGAGGCGGTGAGGGCCTCGATCTTCGCCATGGCCGCCATCGCGCCCTCGGCGTCGTGACTGGCCACCGTCACCGTGCCGTCGTCCTCGACCTCGATGCTGGCACCCGACGATTCCTGGATGGCCCGGATCGTCTTGCCACCCGGACCGATCAGCAAGCCGATCTTCTCCGGATCGATGCGTGTCCGCAGCAGACGCGGGGCCCATGGGGAGATCTCCTCACGCGGCCGGCGGATCGCCGAGAGCATGTTTCGCAGGATTTCCAGCCTGGCTTCACGGGACTGTCGCAGCGTGGCCTCGATGATCGCCTGCGAGATGCCGTCGATCTTCAGATCGAGCTGGATGCCAGTGATGCCCTGGTGAGAGCCGGCGATCTTAAAGTCCATGTCGCCGTAGTGATCCTCGTCACCGATGATGTCGGTGAGCAGAACCCACTTCTGTTCCGACTGCTTGACGAGGCCGACCGAAATGCCCGCGACGGGATTCGAGATCGGCACGCCTGCCGCCATCAGCCCCAGCGTGGCACCGCAGACCGACGCCATCGAACTCGAGCCGTTCGACTCGAGGATGTCGGAGATCACGCGGATGGTGTAGGGGAAGACGTCGGGATCCGGCAGCACCGGCTTGACGCTCCTCTCGGCCAGCGCCCCGTGGCCAATCTCGCGACGGCCAGGGCCACGAATCGGCCGGACCTCGCCGACCGAATAGGACGGAAAGTAGTAGTCGAGCATGAACTTTTTCGAATACTCGTCGACCAGCCCATCCACCCGCTGCTCGTCCTTGCCGGTGCCGAGCGTGATGGTGATGAGGGCCTGCGTCTCGCCGCGCTGAAAGAGCGACGAGCCGTGGACCCGCGGCAGCAGGTCGACATCGCAGTGAATGGCGCGGAGCGATGTGTAATCCCGGCCGTCCGGCCTCTTCCCCTCGAGGATGAGCTCGCGGACTGCCTGCTCTTCCAGGGCATGCCAGACGTGGGCAAAGTCAGCGTCGCTGAAGCCGCCAGCATCGCCGGCCTTCGCCGTCGCCGCCGGCTCAGACGGGGCGACCTCAGCCTTGGCCCGCTCCCGCAGGGCCTTGACGGCCTGGCCGCGATCCTGCTTTCCGGCGATCGACTTCGCACCCTTGAGCTCCGACAGGAAGCCACGGGTCAGACGGTCGCGCAGGCCGGAGTAATCGGCCAGCACATATTCCTTCTTGGGCTTGCCCGCCTTGCGAACAAGCTCTTCCTGCATCTCGCAGATGGTGCGGATGTGGCGGTGTGCTTCCTCGAGCGCCTGCAGCATCCGATCCTCGGGCATCTCGCGGGCAAAGCCCTCGATCATGAGAATGGCCGTCGGACTGCCGGAGACAACAAGATCGAGGTCGCTTTCTTCCAGCTGGTCCTGGGTTGGGAATGGAATGAACTGGCCATCGACCTGGGCGATCCGAATGCTGCCCAACGGGCCGCGGAAGGGAAGCGGCGAGACACACAACGCCGCCGACGCGCCCACCATGCCCAGAATGTCCGGGTCGTTCTGGCGGTCGCTGGCAAGCACCTGGGCCTGCACCTGCACCTCGTCGAAAAATCCCTCCGGAAACAGCGGGCGAATGGGCCTGTCCATCAGGCGGCTCGTCAGGGTTTCCTTCATCGTGGGACGTCCCTCTCGCTTGAGGAAGCCCCCCGGAAACTTGCCGGCGGCAGCCACACGCTCGCGGTAATCACACGTCAGCGGAAAAAAGTCGATGCCAGGGCGGGGCGCACCAGTGGCAGCAGCCACGAGCACCCGCGTTTCCCCGTAGCCGACAAGCACGCTTCCAGCGGCCTGCTTGGCGAGAAATCCGGTCTCGATGAAAAGGACCTGGTCGCCGATCTGTCGTTCAACACGTTGTTTCATAATTGTTTCCTTTTTTCTTCCCTTGTTCTTCTCTTCAGTTCTCTTGATCTTCAGTTGTTCAGGGCTTCAGTGGCCCCGGGCTTCATTTGTCCCGGGCTTCATGGCGTGGGCGGAACTCGTTTGGAGTGCTGCTCAACGTGGCGTTTGGGAACTCTTCCCGGGAACTGACTCACGAACAAAGCCGCACTGAGACAATTTCCGCAATTGGAGCAATCGCATGTCGAGGTGAGTGGAGCATGGTGGCGCAGCGTCGCCAGAAAGCCCCTGCAGGGAGTCGCACGAGGCCACGTTCATGGCCCAACACGATCAGCCGGACAGGAAAGCCTGGAGGCGGACCACACCAATCAATGCCACACGCCGACGGGCGAAAGGCAGAAGGCCTACTTGCGAATCTCCAACCGTCGAATGACGTCGAGATACCGCTGCGGAGCGACTCGCTTGAGGTAGTCAAGAAGTTGACGCCGACGGCTCACCATCATGAGCAGTCCGCGGCGACTGGCAAAATCCTTGGAATGCTTCTTGAAGTGTTCCGTGAGATGCGAAATCCGCCCTGTGAGAAGGGCAATCTGAATCTCGGCTGATCCGGTGTCGGCAGTCCCTCGCCGATACTCACCAATCAGCTCTTTTTTGCGATCTTTTGTAAGCGACATCGAGCCTAAATCCACCCGTCCACGGGCGACATTGATTGTTAAAAAAACGTTTCGTTACGCGAAGTGTATCGAGGGGCGGGCAGATTGCAACAGCAGACGCCAAAACCACTCATGACACGGACCAGAACTCGCCAGAACTGCCCATCAAACAGGAGAAAACATACCCAAAACCAATCTCTGGCACCGACGGCAACGGCCCGCTATTTGGCACCCAACTCCCGGCTGTTTTTCCCATAGGGCGTGTGCACCACGCTCCAGGCAAGTCCCATTTTTTCGAGTGCCAGAATGCCCCAGTAGGTGACGTCGACCTCCCACCAGCGATGCCCATGCTTGGCCATCCGTTGGTATGCGTGATGGTTGTTGTGCCAGCCCTCGCCGAAGGCAAGCAGGCCCACCCACCAGAGGTTTCGGGAGTCGTCGGTGGTCTCGTAGTTGCGATAGCCCCACATGTGGCTCGCCGAGTTCACCAGCCAAGTGACGTGGAACACGATCACCATCCGCAGGGCGAGCCCCCAGACGAGCCAAGAAATGCCCAGCTGCGGTCCGCCGAGCCACCAGCCGCCGGCCAGGAGCGCCGAACCGATGAGAATGTGCCACAGCAGGAACGTGTTTTGAAGAAAGTGCAGGCCACGGTCGCGATCGAGATCGGGAGCCCAACGACTGATGTGAGCCGCCAGTTCAGAGGGGGTACGGTTCGGAAACATCCAGAGCATGTGGGCCCACATGCCACCATCTCGCGGCGTGTGGGGATCGCCGTCCTGATCGCTAAAAGCATGATGCTTGCGGTGATTCGCCACCCAGAGGAGTGCCGATCCCTCGCCCGACACACCGCCCAGCC
>JBIIMX010000279.1:0-4839 GCA_044337765.1 Pirellulales bacterium
CCCAGAGGATGAGCAGGCAAAGCCCTGTGGCGGCCGTGATCAATCCGATGCGAAGCGTGTCTGGTGGGACCCGCTGTGCGGCATCGCGTTGCCAGGCTGAAAGCCTTTTGGCGGCGTAGAGTAACGTGATCGCGAGGATCACGATGCTGTACCGACAGGCCGTGCGAAAGAGAGTGAATCCGGTGAACGCAGCGACGGTGGAGTTGAGGCCGCCCGTGTTGAAGAAGAGCACGATCCAGAGGAGTTGCCAGGCCGCCAATGGCACTGCCGAAAGCTTTCCGTCAAGGAGCGCTCGCACGGTCACACCGACCAAAAAGAGCAGCGAGACGACACCGACGATTCCAAGGTAGGCGCACCCTTCCTCGTCGTTGAGCACCGAGGCCTGGCGATGCGCAAGACCAAACTTTGCAAGGGCTTCCGAGTGGTGGGTGACCGATGGGATGAACAGGTCTACGAGCTTGAAACCGTAGATATCCATCCACCGGTATTCCCGTTGGGCCACCACCGGCTGCCCGCCGGTCCCGTGGAGCATCCGGTAGCTGATGGTATCGAGGTTGCAGAGGAGGAATGCGACGGCCGCGGCCCCGACAACGGCCCCGGCTACGAGGACAGGCGTTCGCGAACGCGACCGCCAGGCGGCCGCTGCCGCTCCCAGCATCACGAGCTGACAGAAGACATACGTGTAGTAGGGATTCTGCAGTCCGGTCAGAAAGCCAATCCCGACTGCCTGCCAGAACCGGCGGGAGCCGATCGCGATTCCTGGTTCGGTCGCAACCCATTTCCAGACAACGAGAAAAAGTGGAACATGCCAGACATACAGGCAGTTGATGTGGTGTGGTGACTCTGCGAAGAGATACGGCGCGAGGCCAAACGCGAGCGATGCGATGCTCGCCCAAACCGCGGAGCAGTTCTCCGAGCGAGCCACGGCGTAGAACATCGCCGTCGCGGCGAGATGGCCGAGCAGCACACCAAGATTGAAGCCGGTGAAGAGTCCGAACGTGCGGCTGAATGCCGTGAACAGCCCGAGCAGCGGCTCGTCGGGCGTTGCGACCAGATTCCAGTTTGCCTCTCCAGGCGCTCCAAGGTCCGGGCTCGTCTTCCAGGCAAAAGGCACGAAATGTCCGCGATCCATCGATCGCAAGAAGCCACAGGTGCCCACGAAGTCGGCGTACACGGGATCGGTGTAGGTCGTGGGGAGGCTCCATTGCGTCGCTTGCCACTTCGCGGTCGCGGTGCACCATGCCAGCGTGGCCACGACGAGAATCGCCATCAGGCAAGCAACGTCCGTCCAGCGTGCTGCAAACGGGTGCTGAACCGATTCCCTGGCCAGGTTGCCCTGGTCCCGCACCGAATCGTCGGCGATTCGAGCCTGCTCTGCTTCAAGAAACGACTTTGGTCGCATAGACTTGGACTTGCGGCACGATCAGCAGATCATGAAGGGATGTGCGGCCTTGGGCTTCAGCATCATCATTCCGGTCAAAGAAATCAACGGTTATGTCCTCAAGTCGGTGCCGATCACGCTGGGCATCGACTATGTCGACTTCGAGGTGCTCGTCCTGCCCAACGAGATGCCCTCCGGGCCACTGCCGTCCTGCCTTCAGGATCCGCGGGTGCGGCTGATTCCCACGGGACGCGTCGGCCCGGCAGTCAAACGTGACCTTGGTGCAGAGCACGCCACCTACGACCGTCTCGCCTTCCTGGACGACGACGCGTATCCTCGGTCCGACTGGCTGCGCGAGGCCGACAAGGCGTTCTCCGAGACCGGGGCGGCCGCTATCTGCGGGCCCGGAGTCACACCACCCGAGAGCAATCTTGCGGAACAGGCGTCTGGGCTGTTTTTCGAGACGCTCGTCGGTGGCGGTGGCATGGATTATCGCTATCGACCGGTCGGCAGATCCTTCTCCGTCGACGACTTTCCAACCGTGAATCTTCTTGTCGACAAACAGGCCTTCCTTTCCGTAGGCGGCTTCGACAGCGCCTACTGGCCTGGCGAGGACACCAAGTTCTGCCTCGATTTCGTCCGAGCTGGGCATGGAATCTGGTATTCGCCCGCGGTCGTCGTCTACCACCATCGTCGCCGTGTTCTGTGGCCGCACCTGAGGCAGGTCGGCAACTACGGCAAGCACCGTGGCTACTTCGCCCGGACTTTTCCCGAAACGTCGGCTCGGTTCACCTACTTTGTGCCAAGCCTCTTTCTGGTCGGAATCGTCACGCTCGGCGTTGCGGGGTTTGTGAACGCGATGAGTTGGCGGGCATTGGTCGCGCTGCTGCTGCTGTACTTCAGCCTCGTCGTGATTGATGTCTTCAGCCGTACACGCGACCTGGTCTTGGGACTGCTGACGGTTTTGACGGTCTTCGCGTCGCATCTCACCTACGGGGCGATGTTCCTCCGCGGCCTTCTCTGGCCACCGAATCTCCAAAGCAGGTTGCGATAGAGGCCGACGTCGAACTCCCGTAGTGCCCCCGCCATGAAACTCAGCATCATCCTCCCGACCTACAACAACGAGCAGACGATCGAAGCGTGCCTTCGCAGCATCGTGTCCCAGGATTGGCCACCGGACGACTATGAGATTCTTTTGATCGACGGGGGAAGTTCGGACGCGACACTGCGTATCGCCACCGGCTTTTCCGTAAAGGTCGTCGCCAATCCTCGAAGAAACGAGGAAGCGGCGAGGATTCTGGGCACCCGCCTGGCGACGGGTGAGATTCTGTGCTTCATCGACGCCGACAATGTGCTGGTCGGTCAGGATTGGATCCGTCGGATGTTGGAGCCCTTCAGCGACGGCGAGATCGCGTTTGCCGACACGCTCTATTTTTCATCCAGACCGGATGACCCGGTGGGGGTGAAGTATCAGGCGCTCATCGGAGGCGATGACCCGATCGTGATGTATCTGGGGGCCTACTCGAGATGGTGCCAACTCACCGGCGACTGGACCGGATTTCCCCACCACGATGAGGACTGCGGCAACTACCTGAAGTGCCGATTGCTCGACCGGAACCTGGTGCCCCCCATGGGATCGAATGGTTTTCTCGTACGGACGATCCTGCTCCGAAATTTCGTCCAAGACACGTTCATCCACTCCGATGTTGTCCACCAGATGGTGAACGGAGGCCATGAGCACTTTGCCAAGGTCAAGGTCGGGATCGTCCATGATCAGCCGGTGTTTTTTCCGAACAAGGTGCGCAGGATCAAGAGAAGGCTCAACGGGGAAGTGCGTATTCAATACAACTACGGCATGAGTGCCGCCACGCTCGCAGGCACTGCCTTGTACATCGCAGCCGTGCTTCCCGTCCTCGTGGACGCAGTTCGTGGATTCGTGAAAAAGCCCTGCACGACCTGGCTGTTCCACCCTGTGGCGTGCCTGGGCGAAGTGGCGATCTATTCCTACTACACGCTCAAGAAAGGGCTTGGGTTGAAGGCATGACGGCACGGCTGAACCTGGGTTGCGGAGCGGATCGCAAGGAAGGGTGGATCAATGTCGACTACAACCGGGCGTACAGTCCGGACGTGGTGCATGATTTCGATTGTCGGCCATATCCGTTCGAGGCGGAACAGTTCGATCGCATTTACTGTTCGCATGTGTTGGAGCACGTCGAAGACCTGTTCGGCACTCTCGACGAATTGCTCCGGATCCTGAAAAGAGACGGCGTCATCCATGTGCGTGTGCCGCACTTCTCGAATGGGAACGGCTACAACGACCTCACGCACAGGCGGTTTTTCGGGTGGTACACGTTTCGGCAGATGGTTGACGGCTACTACAACCGTCCATTCGGGTTTCGCATCACTAAACAGCGGTTCAATTTCCTCGCCGAACGGCATGTCGTGGCGAATGTGGCGTTCAGCTGGATATTCAACATCATGCCAAAACAGGTCTACGAACGCTTTCTGTGCTGGGTCGTTCCGGTGGGTGAGATCGAGCTTGAACTGAGGCGGACGTGAGCGGGGTGAAGAGCCTGACGGCCAGCAGGCTGGCGCGGGCGGGATCGCTGCTCACCGTCCTGAATCTTGCGACGGGGGTGATCGGGTATCTTTTTCAAGTGCTCATGGGGAGACTGCTTCTCCGCGAAGATTTCTCGATCTTCAATGTCCTGATGGCTGTTGTGATGGTCGCGTGCTCACCGCTCGCCGCGTTTGGCCTGGTGCTGACAAGGCAGGTGGCCGTCATTCGAGCGGCCGGCGACAATGGTCGCCTGCGTGGCCTCTACCGCATCATGGGCGAACGGCTCCTGCTCGCAAGCGTTGCCGGTCTCGGACTGCTGTACCTGTGCTCTCCGGTTGTACGGCAGTATCTCCGCATTCGGGATGATGTGACCCTGTGGCTCTTCGGCGTCATTCTGGTTCTCACCGCGGGCATTTTTCTGAACAATGCGTTCCTGCAGGGCCTGCAACGGTTTGGTTGGCTTGGCGGCCTGGGGGTAGGGGCCGCTGTCATCAAGTGTGTCCTCGGTGTCTGGTTCGTGACGACGTGCGGGTGGGGTCTGCACGGAGCGCTCGGCGGCGTGTTGGCCACAATGGTCTGCGTCGGGCTGGCGGGCGCATGGTCAATCGTCCAAGGGGCGGTGGGGCGAGGGTCGCGCGATCAGGGGATGCCGCCGTTTGCCGTTCGCCTGCTTGCGCCGCTGGTGGCTGGCAATGTCGCGTTCGTCGCCATGACGCAACTCGACATCGTCCTTGTCAACCACTATTTCGAGCCCGATGTGTCGAGCCAGTACACGGCGGCTTCGATTCTGGGAAAGGCGGTGCTCTATCTGCCGGTCGGAATTGCGACGGCGATCTATCCCATGGTTGTGGAGAACAGGGCCAGGGGGCAGGGCAGTCGTGATTTCGTGGCGCAGTCT
>JBIIMX010000001.1:0-52613 GCA_044337765.1 Pirellulales bacterium
GCATACCGTCGCACGATCAGGCTGGGGTCCTCGAGGGCCTCGACGAGCTTGCGACCGACGCCTGCGGCCAATTCCTCATCGGTAAACCCGCGGGCCATCGCCCAGATCTCGTCTGCTCTGCCGTGCGGCCCGCGATTGACGAACGACTCGTAGAGTCTCGCAGAGGCGTTGCCACCCCGGGCCAATGCCAGCGGCACGGTAGCGTTCTCCCACTGCGACCACTGCCGCTGTTCCAGTTTTTGTGCGGAGGACTCGGCCGCGAGTTGCTCCACGAGATCGTCGAATTCCCCGAGCAGTGCGAGTGTCGAAGCAGCCAGCATCCGGTTTTCGACACGCCGGTCGGTGGCGAGTTCGCGGAGGGCGCGAGAGAGCGGGGCCACAGCCGCAACCTTGGCGGCCAATGCCTCGCTCGCTGATCTCTCGAGCCTGTCGGGCCTCGACCCCGATTCAATCCAGGCGGGCAGCCCGCGATTGCGGACCACCGAGACTCGGCCGGCGTCGTTGCTCGACCATTCCAGCGACATGCCCGCATCGAGCATGCCCTGGGCGTCGATTCCCTCGAGCGGCTGTTCGACGGGAAGCCCGTTCGCCGCCGTCTGCCGCCATGCGAGGCCTTGGGAGGCCGCATAGATCCGCGACCGCACCAGTGGCGGCGTGCTGGCAGGGTCGGCGCCTGGCATGCGATCAAGCTGCACCTCGATCGCCACCGGATTGAGGAGTCCGGCATCGACCGTGCCGAGCAGTCCGCCAGCGGTTATGCCCAGCCTCGCGTCGGCCCGACTTGCCCGGGCCACGGCGCGGCCAAACACCACCTCGATCCGCGGCACCCCATCGGCATCGAGCGAAAGCACGGCGCGGGTCGTGGGCAGCAGGCGAATCGTCACTCCGCGCACGTGAAGTTCGGGCTGAAACGCCGGCGGCACGAGCAGGTCCTCGCGTTTTCCAAGTGGCGAACCCACGGGAAAGAAGGTCCACTCCGCGTTGCCCGCTTGCGCCGACAGGTGGAGAAGCACGCCCTCGCCGCCGACAAAGCCCACGGAATCCTGGGGCTCAGCGGCAGCGTCACTTGCGTCTGAAGCGAACGCGGGGGCGGGCGCGGGGGCGGGCGCAGCGGCTGGTGCGGAGGCGGGCGTCGCGGCCGGCGCTGAAGGCTGCACTGCCGCCATTGCACCAGGCGGCGCGACAGGTGCCGCAACAGGCGGCGCCGTTTGTGGTGGATTCGCAGGCGCCGGCACATCACCGACCGCAGCTGGTGGAGCAGCCGCTGGCTCGGTCGCCGCCGGCCCAATGGGCTCCGTTGCCTGAGCCGGCAGACCGACAACTGCTGCCGCCGGCGTGGCGTCTCCCACCGCAGCAGTTGGGTCGACGGCCGGGACGGCCGGGGCCTCGACGGGCGGGACGGCCGGGGCCGGGTCAACGGCCGGCGGCTGTCCCTCCGCGGCTGCCACATCCTGCGGCTGATGTCCGCCTCGCCTCGTGAAATTCCCGCCCAGCAGCGCCCAGCCAAGCACGCCAGCCAACAACAGCAACAGGGCCACTGCAAGCCCTGCGGCCAACCAAGCGGCCAACGACGAACGCCCCGAGGGCGGCCGGCCTGGCCGCCGATGCGGGTCAACGACACCGTTTCCACTGGGTGCAGTCGCATGCTGCAGGCCGTTCGCCACCGAAACCGCGTCGCGGATGGCACGGGCCGTCTCCCGCGATTCGCGGTGGTTGTCACCGGCGGGTGTTGCCGCCTGTTCCGTCGCGGCCCGATCCTGCAGGCCTGCCACCAGCCCGCGTAGCCGCTGCTGAATCCGCTGCAGCTCTTCACCGTGCAGCCCGTGCTGCACCTTGGGATCGCGGGCCAGTTCAGCCAAGAGCCCATGGCAGGCCGCCACCTCCGCCAGGTGCACATCCGATTCGATGCAGATCCGCTCGAAGGCCTCCAACTGGTCGGAAGAGAGCGTGTTGTCGAGGTATTCGGCGACGGAGTTGGGGTCTTCCGTGAGTCCGCGGCCGTCCGTCTTGGGGGCACCGATTGCCGTCCTGCCGACCGCCGCACGGATCCGCTCCACCAGGTGCGTGGCCACCGTGCTCGATGACACCTTTGCACCCAATTCCTGCTGCTCGCCATCGGGCAGCACGCCGTCCAGCCAGGCCAGCAGGGTTCTGAGGGTAAGCCGCATGATCGTGCTCCGGGCCGCCGTTAGGGATCTGGGGGAGTTTAGAAAGGAGTCTCTGCCGCCGGGAGCCCGCTTCGAGATCAGGGTCCCCCTACAACAGTGGCGAACTGTCGGAATTTTCGTACACGCCGGCAAAAAAACCAGCCAAAAAGAGAAACCGTCCCGTGGCGACCTCTCCAGCCGGGACGTGCGTAAACCAAGAAGAGCAGCCGTTATTTTCCGGCAGACTACACTTTCTGTGTTCCGCGGAAGGCCCGATTCCGCGGAGGGCACCTGGAGACAGCTTGCATCCATGACCGCCACGACAGCCACGACAGCCATGCCCCGACACCGTCGCAAAGCCATCCTTCGAGAGGCCTCCGGCTACATCGAGCTGGGTGAACTGCTCGTGCAGCAAGACACCCCCGTGCCGCCGAGCGGCCAGAGGCTCTTGCAGCGGGCGATTGATCTTCTGGCGTCGCTGGAGGAGCCGACACGGTCTTCAGCGATTGCGAAGCTGCTCGAAGGGGAGGCGCTTCGGGCCCTGGGCCGCTTTGAGGAGGGGCTCGTCGCGCTTGAGTTGGTGGCCAAGGAGGAGCCCAAGCGGCTGGAAGCGTGGCTGGGCATGGGCTGGTGCCTCAAGCGACTGGGGCGGCTTGACGACGCAATCCTCGCACTCGAACGAGGCCTGGCAGCTTCGCCCCGGCAGCCGATCCTCCTCTACAACCTTGCCTGCTATCATTCGCTCGCAGGCCGTGTTCAGGCGGCCATCGAACATCTCACAAAGGCGATCTCGCTTGACGATCGATTTCGGGATCTCACCGGAGCCGAGCCCGACTTCGATCCGATCCGGCAGGATCCACGGTTTGTTGCAGTCACGCACATCACCGTCTGAACGTGTCGATCCATTATGACGAGCCCAGCCCTCCAGGAAGTCGTTGCCCTGCTGGGCTGTCCCGCGGCGGGCAACCCCGCGCAGTATCTGTTTGAGCGGATGATCGCCGCTGCTGGTCTCGACTGGCAGTTTGTCACGCTCGACGTGCAGCCCGAGCGGCTGATCGAGGCGATTGCTGGCGTATCGGCCATGGGGTTTCGCGGCTGCCTGCTTGCCGGGCCGCTGCGGGCAGCGGCGCTTTCGGCGGTGGCATCCGCCAGCCCGGCGGCCACGTTTTCCGGCGCGGTCGGCCTGATCGATCGTCAGCCGACCGGCCCTGCGGGCCACATGACCGACGGCCGCGGCGTGCTCGAGTCGCTGCGATCGCACATCGACCCGACTGGGAAACAGGTGCTGATCTTCGGTGCCGGGGCGGCGGCGCGGGCCACCGCCCTGGAGCTGTCGCTGGCCGGCGTTGCCGAAATCCTCGTCTGCGATCGCACGCCGGAGCGGGCGGCGTCGCTCGTCGAAGCGCTCACCGGTCTGGCTGCAGCACCGGCCTCCGCCCTGCCGTGGGAGGAGGCGATCGCGATCCCCGAACGTGTCGGCATTGTCGTGACCGCCGTACCGACCGACGGCCAGAAGCCGGTCGTGCCATTCACCGGTCTGCGTCCGGATCTGGTAGTGGCCGATCTCGCGCTCGTCAGTCAGCCCGCCCCCGTGGTGACCGCAGCCCGCAGTGCCGGGGCCTGCGTGATCGACGGACTCGAGATTCATTGCGAGCGAACGGCGATCGACTTCCAGTTGCTGACGGGGCTGGTGGCCGACACCGAAATGCTCCGCGACGCCCTCGACGAATTCTTCAGCGCGTGACCTGCTCAGGTCGGCTGTTTGGACAGCCGCTTGATCTTCTCGAGGACGGCCGTTGCGCTTGTTCGCACGTCGCCCACCGGATCACGAGTGAGCTGCTCCACGCTTTCGAGCAGCTGCTTGGGGGGCGGTTCGTGGGTGGTATCGACGAGCAGCGCGAGCCCCCGCAGGGCATTGACGACCACCAACGCACGCTTGTATCGCCGAGACTGCGCGGTCATGTCGGCCGCCGCGTCGGGGCCCACGACCACGTCGGGCAGGGCGAGCATTTCCGACAACGTGTCGTAGGATTCCACGCGGCCCTGTCGGGCCTGCGCGAGCGCCGCGTTGAAACGCACATCCTCGGCCGAGTCGCCGGCCAGTTGCCCGAGCCTTTCGATTGCCGCATCGCCACCGAGCACGCCGAGCGTGAAGGCGGTGGCCGACCGCAACTGTGCGTCATCGCTCTGCGACGCGGCGACCACTGCAGCGGTCACGCCTGCGGCATCGTCGAATGATCGGCCAGCCACGGTGAGGTTTGTCGCCAACACGGCCAGTGCCTCGACCGCCGCACGGGCGGTCTGCGGATCGGAGATGGCACGGGCCCGTGCCACGAGTGGTTCGGCGGCGGCAGGAATGGCGAATTCGCCCAATGCCCGGCAGAGGTAGAGCCGCAGGGTCTGCGACTGTTCGCCAGTACGGCCGCTGGTGGACTCGTCGCCGAGGATGCGGCCCAGTTCCGTGGCGAGAGATGCGTCGGCTTTGAGGGCTGCGCCGCCCGGGCCGCGCAGGTCGTTGGCAAGATTGAGGGCGGCCTGCCAGCGGCCTTCGTTGTCGCGGCGGAGCGTTTTCACATAGGCCTGCGGGTCGCTGCCGAGGTGGGCGAGCCAATGGAAGGCCAGCCACACGCAGACGATGATGGCGACGATCACGCCGGGCACGAGAAACAGCTGCACGAGAAACGCGGCGTTGGGCGGCTCAACGGGCGGCAGCGAGTCGTCTTGGGAGACGGTCCGGCGGGGTGTGTCGGCCATAGGGTATGAATCAGCCGGATGACGCGACGCACGCTGTTTGCGGCGCGAGGGGTGGTGAACTGGCGGAGATCGGCGAGAATCAGCGGTGGGCCCGCATGCGCTGCGTTGCCCGCTTCAGCAGTCTAGGTGGTCACCCCCGTGCGTCAACGTCCCGACCTTCCCGCAGCCCCCCCCCCTGCCCCGGCTTTGGCCGCGGTCTGGCTCGATGTGTCGTTGCCGACGGTGGAGGAAAATCTCGCGCTCGACGAGGCCCTGCTGGACCTGGCCCACGAGGGGGTGGCCACGGCGGCCTGCGTCCGCACATGGATGGCGACGGAGCATGCCGTCGTGCTCGGTTCGTCGAGCCGCGTGGAGGAGGAGATCGATCTGCAGGCCTGTTCGGCGGCGGGGGTGCGGGTGGTGCGGCGGCCGAGCGGCGGGGCGACGGTGGTGCTTGGGCCGGGGTGTTTGATGTGGTCGGTGATCACGCCCCATGCCGCGGGTGCGCCGCCGATCGAGTCGATCCATGCGGCGATGCTCGAGCCGCTGGCGGCTGCGATCACCGCGGCGTGGGCTCCCTCTGCCGGCCGGCGAGTTGCCCGTCGCGGTACGAGCGATCTGGCGGTCGTCACCGAACACGACGCGACGGAGCGAAAGGTATCGGGCAATGCGTTGCGGGTGCGGCGGCATGGGGTGCTTTACCATGGCACGCTCCTCGATGGCTTCGATCTTGGGCTCGTATCGCGGGTGCTGAGGCATCCTCCCCGCGAGCCTGATTACCGTTCGCAACGTTCGCACGGTGACTTCCTGGCGAATCTTGGGCTCGGGCATCGGCGGCTCGAGCAGATCGTGCGGGTGGCGTTCAACGCCACGGTGACCGACGGAGTCTGGCCTCGCGACCGCGTGGCCCGGCTCGTTGCGGAACGCTACGCCGCCAAAGAGTGGACCCATCGGCTCTGAAGCCGATGGCGTGGCAGCGAGTTTCCAACTTGCTGTATCCCATCCCCGTGGCAGCGAGTTTCCAACTTGCTGTGTCCCATCCCCGTGGCAGCGAGTTTCCAACTTGCTGTGTTTGGCTCTGCACAAGTTGAAAACTTGTGGCCACGGGGCCAAAACCTCCGGCCACCCCTTCCGTGGCAGCGAGTTTCCAACTTGCTGAATATGCCACCCTAAACCCCTTGCCCCGCTGTCAATCTAGGCAAGCCGGACCGGCAGTGAGGGATGGGCGGTCTATCGATTGCAAGGTAATCGCGATCGCCGGGATCGGCCGATCCTCCTAGTGGCGGATGGGATTCGGTGTCGGGATCGCGGCTGGTGGACGAAAGAAAACAGTCTTTCGTCAGCGGCCGCTCCTGAGTAGGGTTCCCGACCCGATCGACAGGACGTCGTTCGATAGTTCGCACCAGCGACAGCCAGCAACAGGAGGTTGCCTATCATGCGTTTACACATGAATGCCGCGGACGTGCGGCGATTGGTCACGCATTACTTCCTCGATCTCGGCGTGGACAGCGTCGAAGTCGATGACATCCAGGAAAACATCCGCATCGACCGCGGCCGTTGCGTAGCTCGCTGCTACCGCGTCGCGGACATGTTCGCGATGTGGATGATCGACGTCGGCGTGCTGCAGTTCTACGACGCCGACGGCGAAATGTTGCACACCGTGAACCTGTTCACGGAAATGCAGCCGCAGCGGGCCGCAGCCTGATCGCGGTTTCCCGGCGAAGTTCTCGGGCATCGTCCGACGCAGGTCGTGCGTCGGCGTGCTTGAGTATTCACCCGAGCAAGATCTGACTCATGGCGGTGTGTGGTTTGGGGGATGGTGCGCGCGGAGGCGAGGCCGCGCCGTGGATCGAGTGACCGTGGTCTGTAGGCCGGGGGGTGGCGATGTCTGACACATTTGATCTGGTGCGATCGCCGCGACTGTCGATCGTCATTCCCACGCCGGCAGACACCGCGGCCATGGAAGAAACGCTGGTGAGCGTTTTGGAACACCGGCCGGACGACTGCGAGATCGTGGTCGCACTTGGCTGCGAGTATGCCGACCCGTGGAACATCCGCGAGGAGGTGCGATTCGTGCAGGCACCGGCGGGTTCGAGCCTGGTGGGCTGCGTGAATTTGGGGGTGGCGGCGAGCGCGGGCGACGTGGTGCACATTCTGGCTGCGGGCTGGCGGGCCACGGAGGGCTGGACCGATCTGCCGGTGGAGCGGTTTGAGGATGACGACGTGGGAGCTGTGGTGCCGCTGGGCATCGCGGCCGACGATCGTGACCATGTTGTGTCGGCGGGCGTGCGATGTGCCGTCGGGGGGCGGCGGATCGATGTGGCCTCCGACGGCAGGTGGCGGCGCGTGAAGGTGGCGGCATGCCCGCCCGCGGGTGCGCCGGTGCCGCAGGGGCCGGTGCTCGAGACAGGTTTCTGGCGGTCGGACGTTCTTGAGTTGGCGGGCCGTGGGTTCACGACGGTGTGTGGGGATAAGGCGGCCGACGCTGACATGGCGATCACGCTGTCGCGGAGTGGCTGTCGGGTGGTGGTGGAGCCGCATTCGTTGGTGATCGCGCCGGCGGCGACGGCGGGCAGGGCTCGCACGCGTTCGTTCGCGGCTGGTCTGCATGCGGAGCGGCTCTTTTGGCGGAGCGTGGCGGGTTCATCGATCCTGCCCGCGCTGGTGATGCATGTCGTGGAGATCGTGCGGCATGCGGTGGCGCGAGCGCCGTTGGGCACGCTTCCGATGCTTGTGGGCCGGCTGGTGGCCGTGCTGCAGTTTGGGTCGTATGTGTCCCGTTATTCGCAGCTGCGGCATGTGATTGCTCGGGCGGCTGGGCAGAGCGGTGTGGGAGTGGAGGCCGAGGAGCAGCCGTCGATTCGGATCGACGGGCGGCATGAAGGTTTTGGTCGTCCGCGGCAGCGTGGGTCGCGGGAGTCGGTGCCGCTTCGGAAGTCGGCCTGAGCGGGGCACGGCGTGTGCGGTGGGCCGCCTGTGCGGTGGGCAGAGCGCCGTTTGCCGAATGGGCCCAGAGTAGGTTGGGCAGCGGGCTGGATGGTGCTTGGATCGACTAGCCTGGGGCTTTGCAGCCAGTGGCGGGCGGGGTTTTCACCGGCAGACGCGGCGATCCTGTTATCGCGGGCCCGGGGCTGATAGAATTCGGGTGGTTGAGTCCTGCCCTCGTAGCTCAATTGGATAGAGCGTCAGCCTCCGAAGTTGAAGGTTACAGGTTCGATCCCTGTCGAGGGTATTGGGTTTGTTGGTCTAGCTCGCGAAGTACGCGTTTTCCCGCGTGTTTCGTGAAGGTCGGACGGCGTCGGTCTGCCGCTGTCGGCTCCTGACTGTGCCGGGTAGTGTGCCGGGTTGGAGGCGGCTCGGTCGAAGTCGGCGTCGGTCGTCGAGAGGTAGTGGCTCCGAGCCACGGCGGCCGTATGGCCGAGCCAAGCGAAGACGACGTGAGCCGGGAACGTCTCCAAGAGCTCGATCTCCCGGCTGGCCCTGAGGTTCACGAAGAGCTTCGGCCACTTCGGCACGCTGGCACGCTCCAGCACTTGCTCGGCATACCGCCGGAGGTTCCGGCCGCCGCGAGCTCGTGGCACGACGTAGACGGCTCCCGGCTCGGCCGCGTCGAAGGCCGCCTCAAGGTATGGCCGGAGCTCGGCGAAGATCGGCACGATCCGCTCCTCGTGGCCGGCGAGGTGCGACTTCTTCGGCACGCGTACCGTGATTCTGTTTCTCTCCCAGTTCACGTCGCTCCACTTGAGCTCTTCAAGCTCGCTCGGAATCCGTAGGCCGGCGTATCGAGCGAAGGCGAAGATCAGTCTCCAGTCGTGATTCGGGCAGGCCGCCAGCACGGCCTCAATCGTCTCACGCTTCACGAAGTGCTTGCGGCTCGGGTTGGCCTGAGAGCCGCACCTAACCTCCTCAAACGGATTGCGGTCGATCACGCGACGCCGGACGGCGGCCTTGAAGAACTGCCGAGCACGTCGAAGATCGACCGACGCTGACGCTGGAGCGAAGCCCTTGCGGGACTTCGTCGGAGCCAGGAGCCACGCCTTGTAGTCGTCGGCGTCTCCTTCGTGGATCGTGTCGATCCGACGCTCCTTGCCGAAGAACTCCTCCAGCAGTCGTCGAGCTCGGCCGTAGTTCAAGGCCGTCATGCGCTTTTGCTGGCCGAGCGTGCTGAAGTAGTGCTCCAAGAAGGAGCCGACCGTCCACTCGATCGCGGTGATCTTCTCGCGTGGCTCTACGAGGCCTACTTTGGCCAGCTTGTCGTGGATCACGTCGCCGATCTCGGAGAGCCAGCCGGCCGTCTGGGAGTCGATCGGGAGGCCGGCGATCTTCGCGGCCAGGAGCGACTCGATCTTGAGCTTCACGCTCTCGGCGAGCTTCTTCGGCAGCTTGCCGAGCCGGATCGTCTGCCGCTTGCCAGTCGGATCGACGAAGAGCACGCGGTACGTCGTCGTCGTCGAGCCGTCGTCGAGCTTGAACTTTTCAGTGCTGAGCGTGGCCACGTTAGCTCCTCTTCTTGGGTTTGGGTTGCTTCTTCTTCACGAACACGAGGCCGAGCTCCAGGCCGATCCTGTCGAGCGAGTCGAAGGAGAGACCCGGCCGCTGCCGGAGAACGAACTTGGAGAGCGAGCACTCGCTGACGCCGGTTCTCTTGGCAAGCTCGTATCGAGTGATCCCGGCCTTCTCGATCGCGTCTCGGAGTTGCTCGCTCAACGGTTTCACAGGGTACTGTCCTCTTCGTCTAGCAGTCTACCGATCCTTGAGACGCTCCGCCGGAACCCAGCGGACGCGAGCCGACCTTGCGGCCTCCAGCACGTCCGGCGGGAGCTTCAGTCGCTCGGCCACGAGCTCGACGGCCTGCCGCCAGAGCGTCTCCGCGTCCGGCCTCTTGGCCAGGAGGGACAGTATCGCCGGCTTGTGAGCCGCGACGCGAGCCTTGAGAGCCGCGTCCACGGCAGACGGTGGCGAGAGCCGTAGCCGGCCGTCCACGGCCTCCACGGCCACGCCGGCGGCCGCCAGGTCGTCGAGCACTTGGTCGGCGTCCACGAGCTCTACGAGCACGTCGCCGTGGCACGGCAGCGGTTTGCACCAGCACGCGAGCCGCCGGCCTCGTAGCTCGTGGAGACGCCGCAGGAGCTCCGGCTGGCCGAGGACGTGCTGACGAAACTTCTCGATCACGTCGTCCCTCGTGCCGTCCACGTCCACGACGTACGGATTGGCGAAGGCCGACTCCGCGAGTCCTCGCCGATTGTTCTTGCGTCCGACGTAGACGGCGTCGCCGAGCTCGTCGCATTTGAGATTCACAACGCGGCCGCTCATAGTTCGAGGTACTCCTCGTCGGCCATGGCCTGCCGCTCCGCTCGACTGTCGGCGTCAGCGTCAGCGGAACCCAGTTTCGCGGCCTGCTTCGGAGGTTGTGCTGACGCTGCCTGCCCGATGAGCACGAAGAGCCGTGTAGGCCGACCTCCCTCGCCGCTCGTCGGCTTGTCGATCCATAAGCCACGGCCGGCGTCCACGAGCCTCTGGAGAGCTTCTCCTGCCGCGTTGGCGTCGGCGATCGACCGGACTCCAGCAATCACGTCGCGGACGGCCACGCTGCCGCCGTGAGCGATCACGAAGGCCGCCAGCCGGTCGTCGGCCTGACGGGTCGCTCGCTCGGCCTCACTCTCGGCGAGCAACGCGTACACGCGACGCGTCTCGTGCTTGAACCAGCCGGTGAGCTCGATCGCGGCAGCCATGCTACCGGCGTCGATCTCGCCGGCGACGACGTGCTCTCCAGCCGCGAGCCTGGCCTCGTGGACGACCAGTGCCAACCGGCCAGCGGTCTCCTCAAGCTTGCTCCACGCGGCCGCCAGGTCGCCGGTGAGCTCGTTCGTCTCGACGTTGTGCTCGTCGTGAAACTCCACGAAGAGCGTCTCGGCGTCGCGGTTGAGCCTGACGATCCTCGACTCCTGTCGGCCTGCCTTGAGCTCGTGCTCCAGGCTGTAGAGGTTGTCGAGCACGCGGACGAAGTCGCCTCTCGTCGTCCACCCGATCGTGTCGGTTGTCCACCGCTTCGGTCTGCGTGGTGGAGCCGCCAGTAGCAGTCGAGCCAGGAGTCCGCTCTCTCGCCGTTCAATGCCGAGAGCACGTCGGAGCACGCCTGGCTGGATCGTGCCAGTCAGCCAGACGGCGGCCTGCCGAATGTGGACCGAGCGACCAGTCCGCCTAGAGACGTTGTGAGAGCGGCCGCTGTAGGCCTTGAGAAAGAGAGCTTCGTCGGCGGCTGGCGTGCCGTTGTACCGACCCATACTGCCAAGGAGGCCGGAGAACTCGTCGGTGGCCACGATTAGGCCTCGCGGGTTGTCGGCCAGTGCCGAGACAAGAGCCTCGCTTGTGGCGTCCTCGACGAGCACGCGACGTTGGATCGGCTCACGCGGTCGCTTCGGTGGCGGATCGTCGCTCTTCTTCGCGTGCCGCCAGGTCGAGCGTGCTTTCTCGTAGTCCTCGACCTCGACCTCGTAGGTCTGCCGCTCGGCCGCGTACTCCTCGTAGAGCCGATCCTCACGCTCGCGGACGTGATCGAGCGACACGTCGGCGGCTGGCGACTTCTGAGAGCCGCTCTCCGCGACCGTCACTGGCCAGACGATCGGCAGAGCACTCCAGCCTGGCTTGAGCTCCACGCGTCGCGTCGTGCCGACCGCCGATCCCAGTACGGCCAGGAGCGGTAGGCTCACGAAGGCCTCGTCGCAACCGATCGCACGAGCGGCCTCTTCGATCAGCGTCGAGACGGCCTTCGGCAGAGCCGGCGTCGGGAACGGCCGCCAGGCCTCGACCGACGAGCTCGTGGAGGACGTGCTCGGCGTAGCCGGCGTCGTGCTGGCCGTGGCGGCCTTCGGCTTGAGCGGCTCGGTCTCGACAGCCTGCCGCTCGATCTTCTCGCGTAGAGCCTTGAGCTCCTCCTCGTCTCGGCAGGCCTCGTACAAGTCCGCCACGTCGCCTCCTGGCTCCAGGCCGTCGAGCTCGACGACGCGGACCGTCGCTGGAGGATCGAGCTTGTGGAGGATCGTGGCCACGTCTGCCGCGTACTGGCGGCCGGCGGCGTCGTTGTCCGGCAGGATCACGACCTCACGGCCGGCGAGCGGCGACCAGTCGGTTTGTCTGGCCGCGTTGCTGCCACCGGAGCTCGTCGTGGAAGCAAGGCCGAGGCCGCCTTCAAGGAACAACGCGTCGCAGCACTTCTCGCCCTCGACGACGTAGACGCGATCGGCGTCCTCAAGAAACTCGACTCCGAGGAGCGGCCGTGGCTCGGTCATATGCGTTAGCCGCCAGCCGTCAGCGTGGCGGCTGAGCGGACGTATCACCTTCTCGCCGGCCGGCCGATCCCAGCGGAGCACGCGGCCGACTGGCTTGATCGTGACTGGATCGCGGTACTCCCACGAGCGAGTCGGTTTGCCGAGCGTTCGCTCGTAGGCCTTCTGAGCCTCGTTGGCGGTCGGATACGCCTTGCTTGTCGCCTTGCTCGACGAGCTCTTCTTGGCTGGCGTGGAAGTGGCGTCAGCGTCGAAAAGATCACGCTCTTCCAGGCCGAGAGCCGCGACGATCTTCTTGTGATCGCATCCGGCGTGGCACTTGAGGAGTACGCGGCCGTCGTCGCCGACGCCGATCGACAGACTGGCTTGCCTGTCCTCGTGAGCCGGACAACGTGCCGACCAGCCGCTCGAGGTTTTCTTGACGCTGTCGAACTTCGTCAGGAGCTTGGTAGCAGCACTCATGCTGTCACCTCCTGACCGACGCGGCGGCTCTTGAGAAAATCCTCCAAGGCCTTGAGCTCGTAGAGCCTGACGCGGCCTACGAGTACGCTCATGATCTCGTTGGACTTCGTGAGTCGCTCCAACGTTTTGATGCTGACGCCGATTGACGCGGCGGCCTGACGTGGCCGAAGAGCGAGCGTGGCCGCGATCGGCTCACGGTTGCGGTAGAATGAGTGCTGAGCCATACGTCCTCCTGTGACGTGGTGGTTTCGCTCGGAGTCGCTGGTTCCCGCCAGCGGCTCTTTGCGTTGGTGGATCACTTGGTCGGCGTGGCAACGTGCTCACGCTGAGAGAGCCAGGCCTGGACGGCGGACGCCGGATACCTCACGAGCCGGCCGAGCTTCACGAAGCGAGGCCCGTTAGCCGGAGCGTGAGGCTGGCTCTTTGAGCGGAACCTCCACTGAGAGAGCGTCGTCACCGGAATGTCGGAGAGCTCGCTGAGCTCACGCGGACTGAGATGCTTTTCAAGAAGCACGAGGTTGGTCTCCTGAGTAAGCACGGTCGATTCACAAACGACGACCGGCATATCTCTGGGTTACAGGAAAGACCCCGGACCCTTGCAGATAGGGTCAAAGCGGCGAGTGCCAGCGGAGGAGGAAAAAGCTTGGCAATTCGCGGGTAAAACAGGCTTTTACGGGTCGATCGACGCCGAAAAAAATCTGTTGTGTACACAACAAGAGTGTACTGGCGACCACTACGCGAACATGAGCCGGTCGAGCTCGTCGAGCTCGGGATCGGCTGGCTCCTTGAGCACGCCGGCCGACTTGAGTCTGGCGTGGCTCGCGGGATCAAGGCCGAGAGCGGAGCCGTACCGCAGGAGCGTTGCTCGCACTCCCTGGAGTGCCTTTGCGGCCGGGTTGGGAAGTCTGCCGTGAGGAGTCGAGACGACGTGGCCTTCGGAGAGCACTTGGTCGGTGAGCCGATCGCACTCGTCGGCCATGCGGACGTAGTTCGTGAAGCACTCCCGCGTCTCGCGTCGGAGCCTGCCGTCCTCGACGAGCAACGGAACGAGCTCTTTCCAGCGTCGAAGAGCTCCTGGCGTCAGGCCTGCCGGCGGCTTGAGGAGCTGTTTGGCTTCGTCAGGCTTGGCGGCTTTCTTGGCTTGCTCGGCGAGCCACGCTCCGCCTAAGAGCTTCGACTTGCTGAGCGGTCCTCGACGACCCATGTGATCGGCCTCCGTATCTGGGAACTACCCTCATGCGAAAACCCGCAGCCGTACACTTCGATGAGACATCCGTGGTCCGACGGGTTGAAAATCGGACGTGATTTCGACGTGCCCGGTTAGGTCAACCTGCCGCGAGCTCGCGGAGTCGGCCTGAGAGTCTCTTGGCTTCCGTGGTCCTCCAGGCCGAGCTCCTCGCTTCACGTCTCGCCGCTTCGATCGCCTGCCTGTCGCCGTGAGGAGCGAAGTACGCGATCGCTGAGCGGTACGCCGGACGCTGGCCTTGAGGAACCAGAGCGACGTGATCGAGCCGAGCCGAGCGGATCACGCGAACGACCTCGCGGCCGACTGTCCGGTGCTCGACCTTGCTCGTGGTGAAACCGACCGAGAGGCCGATACCACTCCGACCGGCAGCGGCGACGAGCATCCGAGCCAGCGGCTCGTCGGCCAGGTCGGCCTCAACGAGAAGGCCGAGCTCGTGGTCGATCGAGAGCCTGAGAGTGCCGTCCGCCGTGGTGGCGAGTTGTCCGCCGTGGTGGCGAGACTCAAGCCGGACAGGCTTCTCCTTGGTGATCGCGGCCAGAGCGTCGTGCCACGCGGCCACGTCGAAGGTCTCCGGCAACTCCCGGCGATCCTGAGCACAACGGACTGGCACGCTGACGCCAGGAGCCGCGACGCCGCACAGCACGCTGGCGTACGTTGGCGATAGCGGCTGAGCCACTCCACGCCGCACCCAGTCGGGAGCGTTGCGGAGCTTCACGGCAACGGCCGCCGGATCGAGAATCGCACAAGCTCGCTCGATAATCACAGCGTGGCCTCCACGCTCGCGGCCTTGCCGATCCGACGAGACCGCTCCTCAATCAAGTCGTCCGCGACGTTGGCGGCCGGCTTGAAGAGTCGCGGGTTGTCTGCCGCGACGCGGTTCGCAGACTGAGCAATGCCGACCTCCGAAGTCATCAAGGCCGTGATCCGCCGGAAGAGGAGCGTGATTCGCTCGACCTCCTTCTTGGCCGCGTCGAGTGCTGCGTTGAGCTCTGGAGTCTGAGCCTCAAGAGCCTCTCGCTCGGCTCGCTTCATGGCGGTCTTATCGACCAGCCGCTTGTGCTCGACGAGAGCGGCCACGTCGTCGGCCAGGGAGTTGTGCGGCAGGCTAAGCCGCTCGGCGATCGCGGCGAGCTCGGCCAGAGTGGCACCGTCCGGCTCGCGGCCGCCGGCGATCGCTCGACAGATTTCACCCCATCGGGTTAGGTCGCCGGCCAAGGCCTCTCGTCGGAGCTCCTGGGTACGTTGTGACGCGTCGGCGAGAGCCGTCCGCCAGTCTCCAGTCGGTTTCTCGATCGTCTCACTTCGCCGTGGCATAGCGTGCTCCTTGCGGGTTGGCTTTTCGGTCGGTCGCTTCGTGGACAACAAGTCCGCGAGCGGTACGAGCGGAGCGACTGATCGCTCCCTTTTTTGCAGCGGCGGCCAGGTGGCCGACGATCGCGTTGACGCCGACCTCGAGGCCGTCCGCGATCTCGCGGAGGCTTGGCGGGTAGCCGTGCTTGTCGGCGTACCGCCGACAGAAGAGCACCACTTCACTCTGGCGTGGCGTGAGTCGATCCATATGGCCTCCTGGCGTGTTCATACTTGCAGGGTACGAACGGCCACCGGAGCCTTGCAGAAGCGAGACCGCGTCAGCACAACCCCAGCGGATCGCGGTCGCCACGAGGTTGTGCTGACGCTGACGCGATCACGTCGCCGGAGAGCGAAGGCCTTGAGCGAGTGCCAGGAGAGCCGACCGCTCCTCCGGCGTTAGACCGGCGAGCACGCGAGCGAGCTCGACCAAGTCCGCCGTCTCGTTGGCCGACACTGTGCCGGGTAGCGTGCCGGGTAGATCACCAGAGTCGGCTTTCTCGCGGCGTACGGAAGAAAATTCGATCCCTGTCGAGGGTATTGGTTTTCTGCGATTCGTTCCCGAGACTGCCATCTGATAGTCGGCCGTCGCCGTCTTCTTCCGGGGACCGATCACCGCAAACACCTTGTCGAGATGCTGCCCGAGCGTCACGGCCGTCGGCTACGCGAGCGGGTTGCATGCCGCTGGAGGGCTGCCAGAAAGTCATTGCGACGGTCTGCGATCAAACGTGGTCACCATAGTCAACGGCTGGCCTACCGTCGCCACAGGGCGAAATCGCTTGACTTCTCCATCGACCAATACCGCGACATCGACTGGCATGCGGGCCTGCCCTGACCAGCTCCTGAAGTGATGGATCGCAACGGTGTAGCGACCGTACGGCGCCAGACCTTTGGCCCAGAAAACATTCTCGACCGGGGTTCGTGTGAGCATGCCGTGATTGGCATTGGCGTCGACATCAAGAAAGCCCCCGCACAGCCCCCTTCTGTTCATCCAGCTGATCATCGAATACGAACCACCGGCTAGGGGCTCGACCATGACATGGACATCGATGTCATCGACGCTGTCCCACGCAATTGATATCTGCACATCTCCTGTCTTCGCTCCAGCAGCAGCAAGCCTTCGGCCCATCTCTCCGCCGAAACCACCCCCAACGCCCCCTTCCCTCTCCGACTGTCCCCCACGACCGACAGTCGCTGCAATGCGCTTGGGCATATTGGCAGGCCGTGCCGGCCGAGCAGCGTGTGGCACTTCCCCGACCAGGTCTGAGAAATCGGGTTCTACCGGCGGCGCATCGGCCACAAGTGAAACAAGCTGCACATCGCCCACGTTGACGGCGTCAGTCTCGGCAAGCAGTCGGTCTGAAATGATTTCTGCCTGCTCGACGTTGCTACTCGCAGCTTTGTCCGTCGGCATCAGCAACTCGTCCGACTGCAGATCCACCTCCCCTTGAGCGGTGCGGCTGAAATCAATCGCCAATCTCACCGGCACCGTGCGAGTGTCGGGGCCAATCAGCGTGAGGGCGAGTGCGAGCAGCAGGACCGTATGCACGATGATGCTCTGGACAATACCGGTGCGATACAGATCGGCGACAAGAGCGTCGAGTGCATTGAAGCCTCGCCGGGCCGTGCCCACGCGAGGTGCCGCAGATGCCGCATCCCACTGCACCTTTTGCTCGAACTTCTTCGAGCGGATGCTATTCATGCCCAGAGTCCTCGAAATATCCGCTATCGGGCAATACGGCCTGGAAACATCGATGTCTCGACAATACAGCGAGTCATGCGCGGAGTAATTCGCCGACCCCGACGAGGCGGCACAGTCCACACGCGCCCCTACTAGGAAAGGCGTAATTCATGTCACCGAGGGGCAAAACCCATGACCAAGAGGACCGACAGCCGCCAAATCTCGGGGTTCGTCGTGTCTCTGTCCCGAGAATGCCGCTAAAAACGACATCTCGCTGTATTACGGGGTTTCTGCACCGCAGCTGAGGAGTCGCTCAGAAGCCGCCCGAATCCGCACGAGGGGATACACTCCCTGTTCGAAAGAGTTCGCGCTCACCAAAAAGCAGGCATTCATATGGGCGTTCCCAGCAGATACGGCTGTTCCATCGCATTCTTGACTGGCAGTCTCTTCGTTTCGGTCCCAGTCGCGGAGCAAGCGACGCACGCAGGCGAGGTCTCGGCTGTCGAACCAGCCACCGCTCCGGGCGTACAGTCATCGCGAACCGGGGGGGCCGGTGGAACAACGACGGTTGGGCACCCTCAGCCATCGTTGCTGCTGCTGGCAACCAATTACCGGTCGATCCGTCTCGTAGGAGACGATGAGAGCTTCGAGCGAGTCGAGAACGTTCTCGCTCGGCCCTACGAGTTCGACTTCACTGAATGTCCCCTGCGTGACGTGGCGAGCGTCGTTTCCGATCGCACGGGCCTTCTGGTGCGTTTTAACCACCGTGCACTGGAGGATATGGGGCTCGACATCGATACCACCGTAGTGACCTCGGGGGCGGGCAAGCTGCCACTGAAGGATGGCCTCGGCACGATTCTGGATGCTCTCGACTTAGCTCTCCTTGTGGAGGACACGGGTATCGCGATTTCCTCACGCGACGCAGCTGACGCATCGCTCGAGCCTCGCTTCTACCCAATAGCGGCCACGGTCGATGCCGATCAGTTGATCACCGTGATCCAAGACAGCGTGTCGCCTTTGTCGTGGGATGTCGTTGGAAACCAAGGCCATGCATGTGTCATCTCCGAAAACATCGGGCGCGGACTCGTTATTCGCCAATGCCAGCGGGTTCACGATGACGTCGAGCGATTCCTCGCAAACTTGCAAAGGGCGGCATGGTATACAGACCCAGCGTCTCCGGAGGCCGCACCCATAAAGCGGGTCTATCGCATCGAACAGGGGGATACCCGACGTGAACTGGGAGAGAAGCTCGTAGGATTGTGCAACGAGGCACTTGCTCATGATCGAGATCCAGCGGCGACGGTCACGGTCGTGGGACCATGTGTCATCGTCAGTTCTCGGTCGCGTGTCTTCCACGTCATGGCCGGGGAACTGATCGGCTCTATTTCCGGAGTACCGCTTCATACACCAGACGCCGCGTCCGGAATGGGTGGAGGAAGCTTTTAGCGCGGGAGGAGAACACCTCGGTGGGCTCAACGACGATCGCATCGGGCGAGCACTCGCCGCGTTGTTCGCAGCCGACGTCCCAAGCCTTGTGCTCTCGGTCATGACCCATGTCGTCCGGGAGTTCCGGGTGTCTCTCGACGAGCTTCATAACGACTCCACATCGATCTCCTTTCACGGCGATTACACCGAGGCTCCCACCGCGCGACGGGGAGTTTTTGGCTTGCGTCCCTCTAAACGGCACCACTCGCAGTAGGAGACTCTGGGCACTCGCCGCAGCCGGTGGCCCGTTGAGCCGTGGCTTTCTGAACCGGCGGCCGAGTGCGGCCGCTTGGGCCGCGCCGCGCTTCATGCGGCGGAGCATCGTGACTGACGACGGTACCCACGCAGGCGTAGTCCACGAAGGTCAACGGCTCCAGTAGGCGCGAGTAGGTATCCCCCCGATACTGAGGTGGCGTCAGACACGATGCCCAGGTGACACAAAGTATTCAACAAAGGTGACTCTGAGGTGAATAAACGAACGCTCTTCACGGCATGTGCTTTCATGGTCGTGTCCTTGGTGGCATCAGGAGTGGCCCGCTCGCAGCCCGCTGCACCGCCGGAGGTGGTGGGCACCTATCTGTTGACGATTCTGGAGCAAGGTACGAAGACACTGAAGCATGCCGTTTGTGAAATTAACGGTAACGAGTTGCTGTTAGACGACAAACCGTGGGGGACTTGGCAGGCCGTCTCCACTACTAAAATTGAAATCACCGCAAAGGACCAACAAAACGGGTTAGTGAAGCTATCGAGATTGCCCGCAGGGAATCTATTGGGTCAGCAAAAAAGTCAAGCGAGCAACGCGAAATGGACGCTGGAGAGAATTTATGTCGTCTCGAAGTGGAATCACCAGGCTGGCAATGGACAGCCGTTCGAATTGTCACTCTGGTCGAACGGGCGTGCGCAGAAGCCTGACAGTCGCATACAGTGGAAAATAGTTCCTGCGGCTCGGGAACTCATTCTTCAATGGCCGGAGGCTACCGATCGATGCAAGTTGTCGGCTGATGGTCGTCGCTATGAGGGACGAAACGAGCATGGAATGCTGATCACGGGCAAGCTGATTGAGTAACTCGAAAGGTCGGCATCGTGGCATCTTCAGTATGGACTACGACCTGCCCCCTTTAGCGACGCAATTCTCGGAGCGACAGTCCGCGGTGGCTGAATCCACGGGAGGGCAATCCATGCCACGCAGAATGAGTAAACTGGCTGAGGATATCGCTGAGAATCTCCGCGTGGTGGACGGCACCGGTGCCGCTGGGGCCGGCCGCTGCGATTGAAGGCCTCTCGACGCCGCGCCGATCAGAGGCTGCTACTGAAGGGGCCATCTCCTCCTGCCGGCCGAGGGCCTTCGTGCAACTGCGGCGATGAACCAGCCGCCCTTTCGATGACGCGGTTGTCGCTGAACCTTTTATTCCTCAACGCGAGGTTGCGATGTTTGCAACGCGAAGGCTCTGTTCACTGGTGATCGCCATTACTGCGACGGTTGTCTCTGTGCCGACAGCTGTTTTGGCGAACGAGCTCGAGAGACTTTTGTCAGACATCCATTCACTGGAGCAGAATGGCGATTATCGCGACGCTATTCCGCTTGCTCGTAAACTTGTCGCTGATGTGGAGACCACGCCTGATCGATCGGCCGCAGTGGTCGTCCTCGCGAGGAGGGGTTATGATACCCGTTGATGGAGTGGCAAAATCAAACGGTGGCACATGGAGCGAAAAAGGGAATCGAGCATGCGGACGTGCGCGTATATTTCAACAGCCTTGATGCTCGTGAGCCTTTCGACAGAGAAGTGTATGGGCCAGTTGCCGTCCGCTCCGCGGACGCTTGAAGACCTCCTCGATGACTCCTCGAAGCCGCCACTGCGCATGCCTGAGCGTATGGCGGATGCTCCACAACAAGCTGTTCCCAGCGATGACGCGATCGCGGATGCAGTCGAATTGATCCGGCAGGCCTACGAAAGCGACTATCAGGCGAGCGACAAGAATCCGGAGCCGCTCATCCACAAGCTGCTCTCGGCCATGAGCCAAACGGATGTTCCGGCCCGCAAGTACGCCTGCTTGCTGGAGGCCGAACGGGCGGCGGCCAAGGCGGGCGATTACCAGAGGGTGTTGGAACTCACAGATATCCGGGCCGTCGAATTCGAAATCGACGGCATCCAGACACGGCTCGATCGGTTGGCGGAATTCCTCACCCCGGCGGCCAAGCGAGACCCGGCCGCGCTAGCGAAACTCTACGGTCACGCGATCGAGACCGCCGAACGCGGCCTGCAACAGGAGACGATGGCCGCAGGCAAGGCGGCGGCCGACATGGCCGTGGGAATAGCCAAGGCGACCCAGATGTTGGGACGGTCTAAAAAAAATCCTGATCTGATCGCGGCGGGAGAAGAGAAACTACGGGAAGCCCAGGACCTCGTGAAGACCATCCAGAAGCGACGCGAATCGCTGGCGAAAATGGAGGCGGCGACCGCGGTGCTGAAAGACAATCCGGCTGATCCGGTGGCCAATGATACGGTTGGCAGGTATCGCTGCTTCGCAAGCAGCGATTGGGAGGATGGGCTGCCGATGCTCTCCAAGGCCGATGCCGGCGAACTGAAAGACATGGCGACTGAAGAGATCGCCCTGCGCGAGACCAATCCGCCCGATGTACGTCGCGTGTTTGAGGTCGCCGGCCGGTGGTGGAAATATGCCGAGGCACCAGGTTTGTCGACGCAAGAGAAGGGCGCCGTCAAAAAACATGCCGGCACTCTCTATGGCGAAATCATGGATCGCCTGACTGATCCACTGGAGGGTCAAGTCGCACAGACGCGATTCGCCAGCAGCGGGGCGCCGAAACCAAGCAGGGATGATTGGGTTGTCCCCCCTCCCCTTCCCGAGTCTGGGCCGGGGCCGGGGCCCCGGCCGGACGACACACTCTCTCCGGTGATCGACAAGAGTCTCGAGTGGCTGATCGCCCATCAACTTGGTGACGGGGGCTGGTCGTTCGAACATGGCCAGTGCAAGAAATGCAACGGTCAGTGCGACAATCCGGGTGAAGGGAAGACCGCGGGTGATAGGTCTGCCGCCACTGCGTTGGCCATGATCGCTTTCCATCGAAGCGGCCACTCCCACAAGGAGGGCCGCTACAAAGCCCAGCTGCGGCAGGGGATCAGGTTCCTGACCGCTCTGGCCGCGAAAGGCGGCGGCAAATGCTACGGAGAGGAGGGCTCCCTGTACACGCAGGGTTGTGCCACCATCGCGCTCGCGGAAGCCTACGCATTGACCAAGGACGTGCGGCTGCGGCCAGCCGCACAGGCGGCACTCAACTACATCCAGGATTCGCAGGATCCGGCCGGAGGTGGTTGGCGCTACGCGCCGCGACAGGCGGGTGACACGTCTGCAACCGGTTGGCAGGTCGCTGCGTTGGCAATAGGTCGGTCAGCCGGACTGGCGGTCAGGCCCGACGTGCTGGTCAAAGCCGATCGCTTTCTCAATTCCGTCCAAGCCGACCAAGGTGCCGCCTACGGCTACACGGATGCCGGCACGGCCCGAGGTACGACCGCCGTGGGCCTTTTTTGCCGCTCGAAGCTCGGTTGGACACCGCAGACGCCCGCTCTGAATCGTGGTGCAGCGACGTTCGTGAAGACCGGACCGTCGGCCGACCTCTACTTCGATTACTACGCCACGCAGGTCACGCAGTACGTGGGCGGCGAGACCTGGGACGCATGGCGCACGCCGATGCACGACAAACTCGTGCAGTCGCAGGACCAGCGGGGCCACGCTGCGGGAAGTTGGTACGACGGTGTTTCCGGCGGCCACGGAGCAGACATTGGCGGACGGCTTTACTGCACGACTCTCGCCACGATGATCCTCTGCGTGGGGTCGCCATAGCGACCCCTTCAACGGCACCATATCCAGTGAGCGAGTCTGGGGGTTGACGTCACACCCCTAGATTCTCTCTCGAGAAGTGGTGCCGTTGAGGGGGGGCAGGTCAGTATTCCGCCACGCAATGCGTCGCACCGGTCGAGGTGAGACACGCGAGCCGCCGCCTGTTGCCGCCGGTTTCTGCGGAATTTGACGACGCGGAGACGGCGAACTAGCCTCACTTGAAGGCCCTGAGGTGTTGAGACATGTGCATGCGCGTACGACTATTCAGCAGGATTGTCTTTTTGATTCCGTGCTTGATCGCGGGTTGGCCGACTCCTCACCTGTCGGCCGGTGAAGCGAAGACGGCGACCACCACTGCCTCGAATCCGTTTGCGATTCCAGGAATCGACCGGTTGGTTGAAGCCGCTACTACAGAGGTAAAACGATCGGGTGATCGATTCCGGATCGCCGCATTCGACGACGTGCGCGACGTCATGGCTCATGCATCGGAGTGGATCTGGTATTCACGAGACAATGGCGTCCTGTTGGCTATCCCGGTTCGCGAGCGGCTGGGTATTGCAGCCAAAGTCGAGGGTGAAAAAGCCTTGGCGGACGTTGTCCGACGACTCATCAATCAGGCCGGGTGGGGCAATCCACCGGTGCAGGTCGTCCTGATCGAGCCCGAAGAGCCTCGCTTCGTGCCTCAATACGGTCGACCGTCCGCACCTATTCCGGCCATCTCTTGTTGTGGCTGCGACTGAGTCTACGCCAGCACGGTCATGGCACGAGGCTGCTCGCGTCGAACCAGAAGGCAGCCCCGCCTCGGGACTTGAGGGCCCTGCTCAAGCCGTCGACTCGCTCCGACAATCGACCAATCTCCCTGGCAGCTGCCGGTCGATCCTTTTCGTAGGCGACAGAGGGGAACGGCAGCGCGGCCTTCAGCCGGAGCCCGAAAATATCCTCTAGGAAAACGCCGACACTTCTGCTCTCCACAGGCATGCGATTCCATGCTGCACGCATGCGATCGCCGATCAGCCGATGCTTCGACACAGACTCGAGATCATCCGCCAGGGCTGCGATCACCGCATTCCCGTCGATCTGTTCACCACGGGCGAACGTGTCGCGCAGGTCGTCGAACATCCGGCCCACCGCCTCCTGCTCCGGTTCGGCGAGCAGGAAGAGTTCTCGGAATTGGGGCTGAGCCAACCCTGCGTCTTTCGACGTCGGGTGGAAGAGCCAACCACGTGACGGAACAAAGTATTGGAGATATCGATCGTCGAACGCTGCACGATCCAGCCCGCGTTTTTTCATGGCCTCGAGGAGTTTGGGCCCCGGGGCCGTGTACGGGGTCCGGGATTCCATCCGTTCGACCACACGGCGTAGTTGCAGCCGCCGCAATTCAGTGGCCTCGCTCGCTGCCTGGAGCGCCTCCTTCAAGTTGTTGGTTCCAGCTTCCTGGTAGACGACGAGTCCTTCCGTATCCCCCAATTGTTTTACGGCCTCCGCAACTGCGGCACTGTCTTCCTTGAACAGCATCTCGTCCGGTGTCCTGCGCCGTCCCACGTGCATGAAGAAGACAGACGCCCCCGTGTCCTCGATTTTTCTCGCGATGTCCGCCACGAGCGCCGGTTTCGCCGGGTCATCAGGCTCGTGGCCCGTATCCCCGAGCACCGTGACGAACAGCGTGGCCCCGCGTTCGAACTCGAGGTTTGCCAAGCAATCGCGCAGCCCCTCCAGCATCCTCTCCGGTGGATTGGCGTACTCGCTGGGGGGGAGGAAGTGTCCGAGCTTCTCCACATCGTCGGCGAGCGACTCGACGTCCGTGGCCTCCTTCACATCTTGGAAGTCGCCCAACGTGACGCGAAGTTCGCCCTCGTCTGGCGTGTCCGCGGGACCGTCCCGATACGAACACACCGCCATTTTCACGGGCGTCGGTCGCGCTTCGGCGACCTCGCCCGCGTCGCGGATGAACTTTGCGACGATTTGACTGAACGGCGCCATACTCACCGTATCGTCGATGACAAACACCATCTCGAGCCCCTTTTCCTCGGCGGCCATCTCCCTGCGCTTTTCCAGCAGCTCCCTGTCAACTGGTCCACCGCAGACGGCCCCCATGTGGACGAGTCGATTCTCGATCGGGACGCCGAATCGGAATGTTGGAGTCGTATCGGGGTGCTTCCGATCCCGCTTCTCGGGTGAGATTCGCAATTCGACGAATGGAACCACGTCGTCAATCGTGACCGGCTCCCAGGTCTCCGCCCCCTCCCGTTCGTTCACTACGACCGTTTTCTCGGCTCCCTGGAGGTTGCCGTTTACCTGCGCCACAAGCCGCTCGTAACTCTCCTTCGAGTCGTCGTGCAGGTCGGCAAGCCGCTCGCGCTTGCGTCGGGCGAAGGTGTATGCATAGCGACTCTGGAGCAGGTGCACGTGCACGCCGCGTGCCCATCCCAGCGGCGATTCGGCCGTGTAGCCGTCCTGCAGAAGGTGCCACTCGGCACTGGCCGAGTCGGTCCGCGTCTCGACGACGAAATACGGCCGAAAGAGAGGCAGCACCGTGTCCAGTGGCTTGCCGCCGGGGCCATCGTGAACCCGTAGCTCGTCGATGTCCTCGCCATCCAGTCTTCGGACGCCCATCGCCAGCTGTGGCACGAGCGAATCGCCCACGAACCCGCATGCGGACGGAGGCGCCGCCGTAACAGCCGACGCCGTAGCCCAGCAGGCCGCAACGCACACGAGTGTTTTCTGCCACCCGCTCATCATTTCATACCCTGCCCAAGGTTCAGCCGAGCGTCTGGTCGGGCTCCGATGGCATCGAGAACGTCGTCAATGTGCTCCACGAGCTCATCCGATTTTGGTGAGCGGGCCGTGACCTGGCCGTCGCTGACCTCGTCCTTCATCGCCTCCCCGAGCGCCCGGGCCCGTTCCGGATCGGCGTCTGGGCAAAGGAACGACACGGCACCGCAACCTTCGGAAGCCAGGGAACTGAAGACATGGAGGTTGGTCGCCGACACCAACTCCCGCTCGGGCCAGACGACGACCGTGCGGATGTCGGGGTTTGCTGAATCACGTCGCGCGCGGACGATGGTCTCCACGACCCGCTCCACCTGGCTCTCGAGGTCTTGGCGGGAAGTGGTGAATGGTTTGAACGCTTTGGCTGCCTCCGGCGGTTCGCTGCTCTCGTTGAGCAGCGTGTCGGTGCCATCGGCGTTGATCACGATCGCACCCTGATTGTAGGGCTTGCGATCCTTGATTGCTTCCCGGACTTGAGCCGTGATGACATCACCCGGTTCGTGCAGACGCTGATCGTTCACGAGGTAGATCATGAAGTCGGCCGGTTTCGGCTTGCCACCGCCAGCTCCACCACCGCCAGCTCCACCACCGCCAGCTCCACCACCGCCAGCTCCACCACCGCCAGCTCCACCACCGCCTGATCCACCACCGCCTGATCCACCACCGCCTGATCCACCACCGCCTGACACACCACCACCTGGTCCACCCGTTGGTGCGCCACACACGCCGCACGAGCCACCTTTGCCATCACAGGGGCCGCACTTCCCGCTTCCGCGACACGCGGGAGAGTCGCCGCCTTTTCCCTTGCATGCATCGCATGAGCCCGAGCCTCTGCATGCCTTGCACGGGCTGCCGGCGCCCTTGCATTTGTCGCACATTCCGCTCCCAAGGCCGCAGGCCTCGCAGCCACCGGATTTGCCACCACATTTGGGGCATGCCGGCTTGCCGGACGGCTCGCATCCGCATCCCTTGCCGCCGCACTTCTTGCAACTGCCACTCTTGCCGCACGAAGCGCAACCTCCTTCTTTGCCTTTACAGTCGCCGCATGCTCCCTTGCCGTCACACTGATCGCAACGATCACCCTTGCCCTGGCACCGATCGCACTCAGGGCGTGTGGAGTTGCAGGCATCGCAGCCACCCTTGCGGTCCCCGCATTTCGCACAGGGCTTCCGGCACTTCTCGCATCCGCCGGACTTGTCGCCACACTGCGCGCAGGCCGCTTCGTCAGCAGGAACGGCTACGGGAACCCCGCCGGCAGCACCAGCTTGGCCGTTCCGCACGACGAATGGGCCCAGTCGCACCATCCGCTCGCCAGCGGGGATGACTCCACCCGACTTGAAGGCCAATCCCCGCATGGCCAGCGTCACAGGGTAATCATCTTTGAGCGGGCGTGTGATCTCGGCCACAACCCAGAATGGCTCCCCCTGACGCCAACTTCCGATCCGTTGGCCCTCCTCATCTTCGAGCTGAAAACGGACCGCGGCCAGCGAGCTCGTGTCACCGCTGAGTGCGTATGAGGAGCACGAAAGCCCCACCATCGCTGCGGTCAGCGCGACGTGCAGCAGGCGCCATCTTCCGATTGCCGGGTAAAACGATCGGTCTGTAGCCATGTCGAGTTCCCTGTTCACGATTGCGCTTTTCCCGAGCTTCATTGGGGGTGTTTGCGTAGTCCCAACCGTTTAGATACTATCCCCCCAACCGAGGTGCGGTCCAATATGGTGCCACACCTTTCATCAGATGGGCACATCACCGCATAGGACTGCGGTGCGACTTCATTAACGGAATCGGTGCGATGGTCGAGTGTGGCGTCACGGCTGACACATCTGCTTGGGAGCCCATTGCCTACGCCGCAGATCTCCAGCCACTGTACAGCGAGTTTGGAGACTATCCAAGCCACGCGTTTGTCCGAGAGTTGGCTCCTGGAGTCGAGTATCACCAACCCGCGAGCATCGGCGGCCTGAGGACATGGTTACATCGCAAAGTTGAGTGGCAGTCGCGCTACTTGATGCCCTACCCAGGCGAAGTACCGCCGACCTCGGAAGACCTGCTCGACATCCAGGCCAGATTTGCCGGCCAAAGAGCAACGTTGAAGGACGGCGATGCCGCCCTCACGAGACTCGACGCGATCATCGATCAGTTCCTGGGCCTGGTGTGCGAGTTGCACGAAAACCAGATGCCGCTCGGGTTCGTAAATCCCCGGTCAGTGCGATTTGTCCGAGACGCAAGCGGCTCCGAAACCGTGCAGCTGCCAGACTTAGGTTTTGTCTTCAACGTCAACTCGCGCGCAGCTGCCCTGCCGAAGTGGCTCGAAGATCCCTCCATGAACGTCCTGTTTGACAGCGGCGCTGAGGCGAGGAATGAGGCTTACTATCAATGGATCTGCGACAAAAGCCACGCAAACTTCGAGACACTGGCCTTCCAGGACGTGAAAATAGTTGGGCGGCTCATTGCATTCGCGTTGGCTGGCGAGTCGCAAGTGCGGAGGTGGGGTGGTGGTGAATGCCTGCATACCATCCCGCCACCCGCCGGCACGTTGAACGACACGGCCTGTGGCCCCGTGTGGGATGCAGTGAGTCGGGCAATCTCCGGTGAAACGCTGTCCGTTGCGGAGCTTCGGGAGGCTCTGCGCCGCGAGGACGCACGGCCAAGCAGGCACTTTCTCGTAAAGCCGCCCAAACCGCCGCCACATTGGGTGGTGACGCTGGTGAAGCGGATCGCGAAGCCTGCTCTCGCGTCGGCAGCAGCGCTGCTGGTTGCGGGAGCAACGTGGGCGGCGTGGCAGGCGTTCGGCCCCCGATACACGTCGATTTGTCCGCATGTCTGGTCGTGGAATAGAGAGCTCTATCCGAGCCTGGTGGACCTCGAATCGCAAAAAGGCGCTGCAGCCGCGAACGACGTTGCGAAGCAGCGATTCCGTGAATCCCTCAAGCAATACGTGCAGTTGCTAAGGTCCAGCGCAAGTCACCCGTGCGATGGATCGTGCACCGACACACTCGTCGCATTGACCGAACCGTGGATCGACGATGAAGTCGACGGGACCTTGGAAACCCTGAGGCTGCAGCCTCGACAAAACGATGACGAAGTGGCGATTCTGACAGCCACAAAAGCCATCGTCGATGAGCTCAACTCGTTGCGCCGCGAAACGTCGCCACCGCTTTTTCAGTCGGCCGCGCAGACGCTTGACAGGCAACTGTCGCTCCGCGGGGCGGCCGAAGCAGCCGGAGATCGGTCCCCAGTGGAAGACGCCAAACCATGAATGCTCACTTTTGCCCGTTGTCTCGTTGTCTCAGGAGAATCACCATGTCTCGCGTCCTAAAATCCGTAGTTGTCGCGGCAGCTCTCGCGGCCGCAATGCCGGTTGGCACGGCTGTCGCGCAGGGGACCATCACCAAAGGCGGCGGGCAGGTTCGTATGTCGCCGAGCGAGAAAGGTTCGCGGTCGGCGGATGGGCGGCGGGATAGCGCCCCCCGCAACATTTACATGGTCATTCAAACGGACTCGTTGATGAGTCAGCAGGAGCTGGCGTCCAAATTCGAATCAGCGCGCAAGTCGACCCAAGGGTGCTCGTTTCAGAGCTATGACATTGATCCAATTGATCCGAACACCTATACGCTGCTCAAGTCAATTCTGCAGAACGGTGTCGTCCCGCCGAACGCAGGAAGCCAGGGCGCAGTGTCGATCGAGCCTCTGGAAGGCCAGGACGGCGTGTGGACGGTCAACCTCAAGTCGGACTCCAAATATCTCGAGTCCGCCAAGGTGAAGGTCGCAACCTCCGCACAGGGCGACGAGGAGTTGACGATGAAGGCCGAGCCGAAAGACAAGCTCAGTGCCAATCTTCGTTACCACAGCCCCGGCGTCTACATCCTCAAGATGCCGCCCGGTAGTGCGCCGAAGTCCGCCACGCTCATGGTGTCGGATGAGGCCAAACGCGGGCAGGATGCTCCCGTGGCGATGGAGGTCATTTGGCCCGATGCCGGGCGCTGCTACCTCGCAACGCTCAAGGGCGTCGAGGGCGACGAGAAGGAACTGTACGACACACTCAAGGATGGGAAAAAGATCGCCAATCCCATCAAGGGCATCGAAGATGCGACGAAAGCAGCCATCGTGGTGGCGAGCTTCAAGGAGGTACTGGCGGAGCCGATCGTTTTTAAGGACGATGCGATTCAGCTGTCATTCCCGAAGCCCGGCAATGTCGAGCCGAAGCGAATGTGGATGCGGTTCCCGTTGACCAAAACAGAGGAGACCGCGATCCGTCAGGAGCTCGACGCAAAGTTTGCCGGCGACGGCTTTAAGACGGTGCCCGCGTGGATCCGGGAGAATCAACTCGGGGAGAAGCTGACTCCCGAGGGTTCAACCGGCTGGTTTGAGCTTCCGTGGAATGCCGAGCATCAGGCATTCGAGCGAACTCTGCCGATCGACACGAAGTCGTGGCAGGAGCGTCTCGTCAACAACAAGGAGTTCATGGGCGACAACGCGATCCTGATCTACGAGTTTGAGGGCGAGGATAAGACGCAGGAAATCATCAAGATCGATGGCGGCAAGCGGTATCGGCCGTACCAGGTCGCGGGCTGGCTGACAGGCCTGCCGAGCGCGCCATCCGCGGGCAAGGGCGGCGGCAAATAGCTGCACGGCGTGGCGCGCGGGCCGCGAGGTCCGCGCGCCACACACACACCGACTGCTCCCGGTGAAATTGGCTTCGAGTACCGAAAGACCGGTCGAAAACTGAGGAACGATCATTTATGCCACTTCCCAGAGCATTAACTGTCGAGGAGTGCAAACTTCTCCAAAAGGACGATCTTGTCGAGCGGTACCGTCAGTTCCGAACGGTGCTGGAGACGGTCGAAACGACTTTGGGCGATTTCGCGAAGCGGCCGGCGTTCGCCTCAACGTGTGAGGAACTTGATCAACTGGCTGTCCGCATGTCACGTGATCGCTACCGCATCGGCTTTCTCGGCGTCTCGCAGGCTGGCAAATCGACCACCGCCGGTTGCGTTGTCGATGCGGTCGAAGCCAAGGACAATCCGGCTCCTCCGGGAGGCAAGGGCAAGGCCGCGACCGCCGTAGCCACGCGCATTCGACCCGTTCGGTCGCCCCACACCGAATGCCCACCAGGCGAAAAGCATCACGTCCAACTCTTGTTCCTCACCGAGGAACAGTTTAATCAGCGAGTGAAGGACATCTTTGGCATTCTGGACTTGACCTTCGATGAAACTGCCGGAACTGACGCCTGGCTCGATGCGCTCAACGCTCACGGCACGTCACATCCAACCACCAGCGTGGACGACAGGGACACAGCGATACGTCTTATTCATGCAAGAAGGAAACACGGCGAGTTGTTGAAGCCGGACGGGGATTCGCCTGCCACTAAGAATGGGAGCTTCGATTTGGATGCACGACGATCGTACGTCGTGCATCCAGACGACGACACTCAATCGGAGACCCTCCAGTATGCGCTGCTTCGCGAGATGCGCATTTGGTACTGCACCGACGGTGATAAAGTTCCAGTGACGCTTGAGTTAATCGACTTGCCAGGCTTGGGCGTCGAACGAGAGAGCGACGAGGCCCTCACAACAGCTTTCCTCAAAGAATTGGACGGAGCATTTCTTTTCAGCGACCGCCAGCAACTCACTGGCAAGCCAGCTGCAACGCTAGCCAAGCACTTGCGTCAGCAGTTTGGCGAGACACTTTCGGGGCGCATGTGGCTGGTTGCGACGTTTATGCACGAACTGCAGGACCTTGACGACGTTAAGGGCACTATCAAAACTCTTGACGAACAGGTCACGAAGCATGGTTTTGTCAAAGAGAACGTCGTTTTCGTTGCTACCGGCGTGTTCCAGGCACTGAATGATCGGCAGGAGCCATCAAGAACTGCTTCCATCGATGCATGGAAAGCATGCAAGCCGCCTGCTGCATTTCATCCTGAATACGACGACAACAACGAGCTGATCATCCCGCCAGCGATTCAAGCATTTGCAGCTTTTCGTGAAGCGTATCGAGGTCTGGCGGTAGATGGCGGTATTTCTCGCATTCGCAATTTGATGACGAAGAACGTCGAAGCCGACGTACGCAGGCAAACGCAGGAACATGCAGTCGACGTAATGAATCGCCTCATCCAGGCCTTGAGTAAAGACTTGGCAGCATCTCGGCAGATGGGCGGAATGTCCCACGAGCAGATGGTAGACGCCGCAAAAGCGGCCAGCGCAATCGAGGTGATTGCCGAGAGTCTCAGGCGGCCGCATCAGCAGGTCGACGGCATCGCGGAGGACATCATCGCAAGCCTGGGAGAACTGCTGGAGGAACTCTTCGAGAACCGCACTACCGATCCAACCAAGTCTGACAATGCCAGTTGTGGCAATGCCCTCAAGCGGCAAGGCATCGTCAGGGCCAAACAAGTCATCACGGATGTTGTGAAGGGCGTGCGAGACGACGTTGAAGCACTCACGAACGACTGCTCGGCGATGAGCGTCGAGACGATCAAGGCGGCGATTCAGAAATGGAGAGATGACTGCAGCACGCTCGAGACGGGATTGAGCCCAAAGAGTGGCACAGATTTTTCCGAACAGTGCCTGAGTGGGCTCCAAATGCAGAGCGGATTGGTGGACGAAATGTGGTCCGACGGTCGTGGCCCCAGCATCGCCGATTATCGAGGCTTGATGGAGAAAAAGATCGTGCTCGTAGCACATGAATTCGTGTCTCGTCTGGCCAAGGAGTTGGCCGACGCAATGGCAGAGCTTTCTGGCCGCATGAGAAGCGTCGGGGATGAAAGTGCCGCTGCGAATCCTGTGCATCTCGAGTCAATCAAGATGATCGAAGGCGAACTGCATCAACTTCAAGCCACCTAGGTTTTCGCGGAGTAACAATGTCGAAAAAACCGTTCACGATACTGTTTCCCGAAGACTGCACCGAGCTGACGGGGGTACGTCGATGTGATTGGAAGTTGCAGGTCACAGACCTCGTTGTGAACGTGCCTTTCACGCCGGGCGACGTCCCAAAGATGCAGCACTGCACGGTGTTCTTCCATTGGCCCAGCGACTTTGGTTTTCTCTCTCTACAGCCCAAGGTCGCTAGCGAATTGCATAAGTCCGGTGAGGCTGCGCGCGTCGCAGCCGTAGAGTTCTACAAAAAAAGCGGCAACCCGCTCCGCGGGCAGCTCGTGGCCGACAACTGGTTCGCGTACCGGTTTGCCGCCGCGGGTCCGCATGAAGCCAGCAAGGATGGCCCCAAGGTGGTCGGCGTCACCATCAACATCGACACCTCGCACGAGCTGTTTCGAGAGCACGTAAAAAACATTCCTGGCCAGTCGCTGACAGTAGACATTGACATCGACATCGGCGGTGCGAAGGTAAATTCGAAAACGGTTGAATTGCAGTACGATAAAGTTGTTCTCAAGGTAACGATTCCAGCCCGACGGCTCGAGCCGTATGACGGTGTCGTCGCGATCGATTTCGGTAATACCAACTCGACACTCGTCGCGTGTCACGATAATGCCGGCGTTGCATTTATTCCTTGCGAATACCGGACAATAGCGTCGGGGCAATCACTGGACTCTGTAACGGCGCACGACCCGGTGCCCACTGTGCTGGAGATTGTCGAGTACAACGAACCTGCTGAGCAGGGCAAGGCGAGCACGTACAGTGTCAACTACGGCCTGCAGGCTCTCGATACCACCCAGCCCGCCAGGCTCATTACCGGCGCGAAACGGATGCTGGCAGATATGCCCGAAAGCAAGTCTGCCCCGCGAACGCTGCGCGTACTTGTAGGCGATGGTCCAGTTCCCGTACCAATTCCCGCCCACGATCCCGCGGAGATTTTTATCAGCCACATGTTCGCTGCTTTTCTGCACTTTGTGCGAAAGGAGCCCAAACGAGTGGCGATAACCTGCCCCAGCACATTTTCGGAAACTGAGGCAAACAGGGTGCGCATCGCGACGGTCAACGGGTTGCGCCGCGCCCTACGGCAACACCCGCTGCTCCCTTCTGAGAAAAAAATAACCGACACAGCCGCAGCCAACACCGTGAAGCCGTGCCTCGATGAATCGACGGCTGCGGCATTCTGGTTCATCCAACAAGAAGTGCTCGAAAGGCGTGGACGGGGAGCGATCGAATTCCAATACCTTTACCCCAAAGGAATGAACGTCCTCATTTACGACTGCGGCGGAGGTACAACCGATATCTCCCTTGTAAAGGTCGGGTACGCACCAGGCACGACACGGCTGAAGATAGATGTTTTAGGTCGGCGTGGACACCGAACATTTGGCGGCGATTTCATCACCCTGCAGTATGCGAAGTATGTGAAGTACCAGATATACGCACGGGATAAGGGTGAACCCGATGACGAGGAAATAAACCAGTTTTTTGCCGAATCTGCAGGCGGCACCAAACAGCCACTACTTGCGAGCGTCAATAAGGTTATCCCGACACTTTTTGACAGTAATGCCCCTCGCGTTGGCGCTGCTGCGGAGGCTCGTGCACGCGCTTGGTCGCTATGGATTCTTGCCGAGCGGTTGAAGTGCCTTGGGTTTGAATCCGATGAAACGAATGATTCACAGAAGGCGAGTGACTATCGAGAAGACGCGTTTCGGATATTCTTCAACCGAATTGAACCACCAGCGCCACAAGGGGACGAGAAAAAACGACTGAGTGCCATAATTGGGAAACATGGCTTTGCGGTTGACAAGGAACATATTCGTACAATGCTCGCGCCGGTGCTTGACGAAACCATTCGCTACGCGAACGAGCTCATAAAAGGTCGCCTGCCCAAGGACGAGGAGGTGCACCGTGTCTATCTCGTCGGCAACGCGTCACGGTTCCCGATCATCAGCGAGCGAATGCTGGATGCCGAGCGCGGTCTCGGCGTCCGTTTTCTCTCCGAGAAACTCGTCCAGGGCGGCCCGTCCAGAAGCGACGGATCCCGTCCTGCGATGAGTTACGATGACTTGAAGAACTGCGTGGCCAAGGGCGCCGCAGTGGCGATTGCGCTTCAAAGCCAGCAGAAGGCGATTGCCGACTGGGATGAAGACGTGATGAAAAAGCTGCCTTACAGTATCGAGTATCAGGATCCAGCCAGGGCTTATCCCCGCGTCCTGTTTGACTGCGGCACACTCATGGAGGCCTCGAAGGAAGCCAACGAGACGATTCAGATCCACGCCGACGCAAAGGGTCGCGTGCTGACGGATCGGATCCGGTTGAGTCGCCGGTGGCCAGGGGCAGGCGATAAAGAGCTCGAGGAGTTCCTGGTTTTTCGCTTCCCGGTTCCCTTGGTAGAGGGGCGCTATCGGGTGAGCTACGATGGCGAGGGGGGCTACAAGGCGAGTTGCCTGGAGAAGTCGCATAAACAGCTCGTTGCAAAGGGTGAACCGATAATTTTCCCGCCCACGGTGCCCCCGAGTCAAAGTGGCGAGTTCTAACAACGCAAGGAGTGCGTCGTGGGTGCTTCGTCCAAGGAGGAGCTTCGCAGCCAGCTCGCGAATGAATTTTCGCATGCAGCAGACCTGTATCGCCAGGTCGCAGGCTTACTCGAGCAGTCCGAACCCGGGCTGAGTCAGGTGTGTCGCGCTTTGCTGGCAGAGCCTCCGGGGTTTCAAGGGCAGCCCGACCAGATTGCTGATGAAGCAGCCAGCGACAAACCGCAACACGTTATCCACCTGATGCAATGGTGGGCAAGCTACGGTGACTTCGAGGCCGTGCTGATGAGCGCAGCACCGTCCACTGGAAAGCCGGGCTTTTTTGCTTCGAAGGACAAAGGCTTATCAAAGGCCAAGCTGGAGATCGCCCGTGCAAAGGTATACGGCAATCAAGCATGCCGTCCTTTGAACTGGTATGTGCAGCTATCCAAGAGCACAGCCAAAGATAGTTTGTGCAGTGCGGCCGTAGCCGAGGCACTACGCGTCTATGCCAACGGGGATTGGAAGACGTTTGACGATCTCAAAGTTGATTTTTTCGATGCAGTTACTCGGTCGATCGGGTTGCGGATGCTCTTACTCTGCCGCCATGATCGGGGACTGTCTGAGAAGGATCTATGCGAACTCGCCGACCAACTGGGGCTCGCCGTCAACAGCGAGCCGGCATCGGAATCACCCGCTACTTCGGGCGCGGTCCGACCTGCATTGTGGGATTTTGAACGGTCGACAAGGAACATCCGTCCGGCGTTTCGAGTGTCCGGACACCTTCTGCCCGCCACATGCTTGGTCGCCAGGCCCAAGTCGTACCTGCGTATGGCATCGAAATACGAGAGCGACCAACATGCGTGGAAGCGGGAGAGGTTGATCAAGGCGGCACGGCACAGTTGGCCGAGCAGTCAAGATTTCGCCAAAAAGATCCTCGGCCTCTTGAGTACGCCCGAGAGGGCGCACAATGGCGTGTCCGCGCTAAAGGCCTTAGCAGGATTTCTTACACTTGCACTCGAGACCGCACCAGCCAAGGAGCAACTCAAGGAGAAGCAGTCAAACTTCTTCACGCAATTGCAGGAATGCTTGAAGGTAAGCGATACCCGGATACTCGCCGTACGTCCGAACACAGATCGAGCATTTCGTCGAGTTCCGTGTCGCACTGCCGAACAGGAAAACCGCATATGCTACTTGAAGATTGACAGAGAAGATATCGCGATTGGGAAATTACGCAGGTGCGAAGCCGAAGACGACGTGTTCGATGCGGTGTGGCTGTACGACCTACACCTGTGGGCGGTCGACGAGGTGTCGCAACGATCGAAGCACCTTGGGTACACGGCGTTGATGGCTGCCCTGAATCAAGCAGGCTGCTGGGACAATGCCTGGGAAGAGATCAAGAAATCGTTGCTCGGCCTGACCTCTGATGCTTCGGCCGAGGCTATTGCGCAAGCGTTCTCCGCACTGTGGCCCCGCGTGCTAGCTTTTAGGGCTGTAGCGGCCAAGGAGAAGAGTGGTGCAGAGCAACTGTTTGATGAAGTGGATCAATTACTGAAGGAGATGGTCCACGCCACGCTTCAACTGCTTGAGAAGCGAGGCGGGACCACCTTTCCGCCGCGATTCAGCAGGGTTGAGCAGGCTGGCGAAATCGATCTGAAGCAATGGCTGGCAGAGGACGGGCGCTGGCAGGATGGCCACAGTGTCGAGATTGAGGTGCGTTCCGGTGCAGGGCCGGAACTCGTGGAGGCAGCGGCTCCGACGCGGCTGCAAATGGACCTGCCGGGCTTCGATGAACACAACCCGCACGATGTTCGACTTGTGAACATGCCGGGTGTCTTCTTCTGGCGCGGCGGTGATCCACCGCCCTACGTCCGACTTATTCACCAGCACGTCTGCGAGCCAATCGTTGCAGCGTTCAGCGGCGGCAGTCCAGCCCCGGTTGATTTCGGCACAGCCCTGAAATCCCTGAGACAAGCTTTCTCATCGGGCGACGGAGCGAAAGCCTTCGACGGCTTGGTCAAGGCGGCTGTCGAAGGTAATGACAATGCCACAAGGTGGTTGGATTATTTAAAGGAGGAACCCCGCTTTCAACTCGACTGCTTCCCGAGGATCGAGAATCACGAGGGTAAATGGATACCGTCTGCCCCTGGCGGTGATGACGAGTACGTGCAGTGGGACTACGACGACAGATCCCCCAAAACATTGATCCGCGTGACGTATGCCATGAACTCAGCAGCCTCCGCCGCTGTTTTCAGCAAGGGTCCCCGGGATAAGTTTTTAGAACTAGCGGCTGCTGACGCTGTGAACCAATGGTGCGTGCGGGTTGGCGGCGAAGCTACCGAACGGGGCAATGACCTGCTCCGAGCAACGGAGCGGCATTGGGCGTTCGACCATCCGCTTGGCACGACTGTTCGGCTTGCTGCTGAGTTGCTCGACCAAATCGGCGAGGCCGGCACCATCGGCAAAACTGTAGATCCGAGCGAAATCGACAAGCTTCGTGACGACGGTTATCAGGCCCTGAAGGCCTGGCTCGCCGCTGTCGAGGGAGTCGTGACGCCCGACGACTGGTCGGCCCGGGAGGGGAGCGACCCTCGTGCGGAAGACCGCGACACACTCTCGTGGGCTTTCAGTTCCTTGGTGCCGACAGGCCGCACCATCGTGCATGAGTTTGGTGTAAAAGCTTTCGACTACGAAAAGCCGTTTGCGGGCGCGCTGTCTGCTGGAAAGCCATTTCCGGGCTATGAAGAAATCGATGACATGTCACGCACGTTCTGGACTGGGGCGTGGGCAGAACTCGCAGCTATGTGGAACCGTGTGCCTGGACTTTCGGACAAGAACAGACGCGCCCGCGTCCTGTACCAAATCTATCAGGATTTGTCGTTGCGAGAGACTAACGAGTCGGTTTCCTGGTACGCGAGTGCGAAGGACAAGCTTGTGTCGATTCTTGAAGCTGAGTTTGGATGGGAGCCGTTCCCAGATGAGGATGAAGTTGAGCTGGGGCCCTCTCTGGCGGTCGATCGAGTTGAGCTCGAGGACGGGCGAAAGGCTGTGAGCGGCGCAGTAGTGAAGGTAATCGCGAAGGGCTTCAAGCAACGAACTGACCGAGATGGCGTAACGCAGCCCGCCATCGTCAAACAAAAGTAAAGCCGGTGCACTAGGCCTGATTATGGAGATGGCATGGGTTCGAATCTAAATGCGTTGATTAAGGAAGGTGTGGGCGGAGGCGCATCTTGGTGGCTCGACGCCCTAGGGATTGTCACGGGCATGATCGCGGCAGCTGTGATCATACTCATCGGGCGGCCCGCAGGCGGGTGGGCCCAGCAACTCGGGGCAGCCACGGTGATGGCGATCGGGATGTGTGCGGGCGCGGTCTTGCCGTTGCTGTGGCGAGTCGCCGGTGCCCGCTCCATAGGAAGCCGCTTGGCGGCGCAGCATGCTCCGCCTGACCCGAGTGGTCTTCGGAGTCGTTTTTCTGCGGGCGTATTTCAAGCCAGCAATTTGTCGCCCGATCGGTGCAGTTCCGAGGACTTACGGCGTGCCGCCGCGCACGCATCCGCCGAATTCGCACGGTTCGCGGCACGCACTGCGATTCCTGCTAGTTTCGTGGCGTTTCTGGCACCGGTGGTAGCGTTGGTTGGAGGCTGGAATGTGGCGAGGCAGGCCGGGCCGAACACCTATTCATTCCAGTCGATGGCACCGTCGATGATCGCGGGAATCGCCTGCGCCGCCGTCGTGGTTCTGCTGATCGAGCTTTACGTGGTGGCCATGCGCGCAGCTCCGTCACGGTGGGCCACTTCCGTGGGTGGCTCGGGAACGACCAGTGTGCCTGATCATGGCTCAGGGTCGAAGTCAGGGGCCGGCGACGCCCCCCCGGATTTAAAATCAGGTTCTACGATCGACGTTCCGCCCGTAGCAAAGGGAATGTCGGTGGACGAGTTCACCAGACTATTTGATGGCCCGGGCACATCCGGCGATTCGTGAAGGTTACCGTGTCTCGTTCAGGCGAACCGCAGTTATCGCCGTTCATCATAGCCACGCCGTGGGCGGTGTGGGTCTACGTGTTGTCGCTCGTTTGCTGCCTTCTGCCTCAGGGCGAGAAAAGCGAGCCTTTAGAAAGATCCGTCCTCACCGTCTCGAACTCCACAGTTCATGTGCCTGAGAACGCACCAAATGGGCTCGCGAACGCGGTGGCTTTCGAACTAAGCAAGCCGCTCGACTTTCGCCTCGAGGTGCCGGTGACCGTGACTGACGGCTCGGCGAGGCTGGGGGAACACTACGCCATGCGGCGCCGGCCGCGGGTGATTTTCGAGGCAGGTTCCAAGCAGGGCGTGCTGTCTGGAGACGGCGATGGATGCGACGTGGTCATCACTGACGACCACGAACTGCTCGACGGGGAGCCACGCTCTTTCGACATCACGCTCGGAACGGTTGAAGGCATCGTGGAACTGGACGCGAGCCGATCGACGTGCCGCGTCAGCATCGATGATGACGAGAAACCACCCACCTCTCGCGTCAAGATCCGGTTCGCTTTCAGTGGTGGCGAATTGACGGAGTCGCAGGTCGCAGGTCATTCGCTTTCGGTGCAAGCGGAAAAGGCCCCGGAGGAAAAGTCGGAGATGACCGTCGTCGTCCAACTGCAGTCCGGCAAGGAGCCGAAGGATCTTGGACGCAAGACTTTCTTCCTCGAACCAGGGCAGACCGCACTCACGTTCCGCGTGTCCGACGTTGTGCCGCTCGAACAGCTGAAAGCCTTCGGCCTGACCGATGACGATGCTCCTGGGCCATCTTCGGAGATCATCGTGCGGCTGCGCGGCCAGCATCCGCTCTACGCCGACGAACCACGGGACCTTACGTTCCGGGTGACCGACAACGACCCAGCCGCGAAACTGTCCATGGCGATCCAAGACACGGCCGGCCAACCACTCGACCGAATCCTGCCCGGCTCCCCCTTCTGGGTCGTCGCCGATGTGGATCGCGGACTCCGCCTCGGATTGCCCCTTCAAATCAACCTCGACAAGGGCGGCCCGATTGTCACCGGCACGCTCGCCGCAGGAGAGCGAAGCGTCCGTCTCGGACCACTGAGTGCAAGCCCGGGCCCTGAAAGGACGATCGAGGTCGCGATGGCGGTGCCCGCGAACGCGGCTGCGCGACCCTTCGTCGAGCTGCCCGTTCCCGAGAGTCTTCCCAAGGGGCCCAAGGACGACAGTCGATTCGCGGTGATCGTCGTCAACACGTCGCGACTGCGGGAACCGGACAATGGCATCCTGGAGGCCGTGTGGAAATACATGATACCGAACGGAAAATCTTCCTTCCGGAATGGCATGCTGCTCGTGGGGCCGGCGCGACCGAAGGTTCTTTCGGGAGAGACATTGCCGGTTGAGAGTGTGGGCTTCACCCCGCTCGTCAAGGACGGCCAGGGCGTCTCAGCGCAACTGAACAAGGTCTTGGAAGTCGTTTCGTACGTGCGGCAGGAGAACCAAGATCCCACCATCCGCATCGTCGTTGTCTGGGCAGAACGCGGCCTCGAATCGTCAGTCGCGGCATCCCGACTAAAGCCCATCGACCGGGAGAAGTATGGACCGATCTCGTTCCTCTGCCCGAGCGCTGACGTCGATGGCAGGGGTGCGATACGAGATGCCCTCGTCGGAGTCGGCAGCGCCGATGTCGAAAGCGTGACCGTTCGCTGCCCGGACGTGGACGAATTATCCGAGCACATTCGCTGGGCGATCGATGGATTCCGAGCACCGGAAAAGACCAAGTGACACAATTCACGCTGCTGATTCGGACATCGTTTTTGGTATGTGTCGTCGCACCCGCCTGCATAGTGGCAGCAGGCGGACGGAATGCCCATGCGCAGAGCGGTGCGCCACGCGCATCGCCGCCATCGACCGCGGCACACACCACGTTTGTGCCGGACACGCTGATCCCGCGGCTCGCCATGGGGGTGAGACGAGGAGTCAAGGACTCGAGAGAGGTCGCCGAATTGAGGGACCGACCGGGCGGTGCGATCGTAGGACGAGTTCCACTGTTTTCAGCGATGTTCGTCCACGCTGAACAACGACTCGACTCCCAGGACTGGGTTCTGCTCGCCAGCGGGTACGCGGGCGACAAGGCAGGCAAGCGGGGCTGGGTGCCCCGCTCCGATATCGAGGTGTTTTCAACCCGCTACGGCTACGTCTTGCACGACACGGGAAACGCGACGGAGTTTTTCCCGACGCCCGGGGACGCCTACGCGATCGTCCCCGGAATCGGCCCCAAGGGCCAAGCGACGCCCTCGCAGTCGGCCTCCGTGCTTGGGCGGCCGGACGCCGCTGGCTGGCAGCCGTTGCGGCGAACTGACCAGATGCCCTTCATGGAGTTGGAATTTGATCGGCGGTCTGGTTATCCGTCGACCACTCCATCGATTGCGACGCCGTACGACGGCCGGCTTGTACGCGTCGGAGTCATTTGTGGCGGCCCGGTCGACAAGGTGGAGCTTGCGAGGCTCAAGGAAGAGGCCGACCGGAAGCCCGCGATCGAGATGTTGTTTGTCGTCGATGAGACGTTGAGTATGGGCCCATTCTTCCCTGGTGTGTCTGACTTCATCCGAGCGGTAGGCCAGGCGGCGGGCAACGGCCGGCAACCCCGAATCGCTGTTTCGTACTACACGGATGGACCAGCAGGTGAAAGAACGACCTGTGAGCCTTTGCGAAACGCGACGCCACAGTTTGTCACGGCATTGGCGAATTCGGTGAAGCAGCACAAGCAGAAGATTCCCCCTGGAGACTTCATCAATCCGCCGGAGCGGATGCTTGAGGGGATGCGGGACGCGATCCAGAAGGCAGGATTTACAAAAGGTAACACGTCGATCGCCGTGGTGATCGGCGACACCGGCCACGAGCCGACGGACCCTGACAAGAAGAGATTGCTCGACGGAGTGGCCGGAGTGGTTGCTGACCACGGCCTCATGGTCTTCTTCGTGCATGTAGGCCTAGCGAACAATCAAATGAACCCGGCTCAACAACTGTTCAAGGATGACATGCTTGCATTGCAGACGCGTGTCGCCAAGCGTGACAAAGCTCTTGCCGATCGCGTCATATACACCACGGCGAATGCCGGCAACCTGACCGCGGAACTCGAGGGATTACGGCGCGAGGCTGACCGATTGGCCGAGCAGGCCCAGTTGATGGCTGGCCGTATCACCTCGCGCAACACCAACACGATGCCGGGGCCGGCCCTGGTCGCCACGATGAAGCAGGACGGCGTGACCTTGGCCCAATTCAACGACGCGCATCAGCAAATCTACGTGCCAAGCTATGCGTGGATGGCATCACCGAGAGACGCGGGGGCGAATGGCGGATCTCGCGCCCGTCTGTCGAGATACATCTGCCTCGCCGCGGAGGAACAACAGGCACTCGCCGCCCTGCTGGAGTCGGCGCAGAGGAATGTTGACGCTGGATTGGCCGTCGATCACGACAATGCCGTGCAGGCGTTCGTGCAGTCGCTGCGGGCTGCAACGACGGGCTCAGCCGCCGTGGAAGCCGCTCACGCGAACTGGAAGAAACTGGGGCCCGATCGAACGGCCGGCGGATTTCTCCACAAATTCCTTGGCCTCGGCATCCAAGCAGAGATGCTTTTCAGTTCGAGCCCACCAGGCAACACTGAAGAGATGGCCGATGCGAAAAACTCACTGCAGGCCCTGACGACCGTGGTACGCGAGGCCAGCCGTGACAAAGACAGGTTTTGGTTCGAGGCCACCAGCCTGGCGCCATGAACCAATGTTGCCTGAAATGCTAGCGGCATTCGCACGCTTGGCTATTTGAAACGCCTGTCGAAAAGCCTGACCAGGGAGCGATCCCAACAGGATTCATTCCGTATCCCCATCCCGACTGACTGCCGCTCTCGATTGGGGAGGAATAGACGGGGCGGTAGTGTGACTGCCGCGTGCTGGATTCGTGGATGGCGGGATCGATGAAAATCACCATAACGCGGTCGCTGATCGCCATATCCCGCTCTTGGCGAATCACGGCCTCGACCACACGGGCGATCTTGGATGGACCGGAACTCCGAGTCGCCAGAGATACGTCGGGCCCAGCGTCGATCGCGATGAGAATTCCGCGATCACGGCTGTAAAAATGCCAGTCGGCTGGGGCGGCAGTGACGATCCTCACCAGTTCAGCGTTCTCAAAAGCCGACCCTTCCTTGCTATCCGTGTATTCAGTTTTGATGTAGTCCGCGCTCTTAGACGCAATATCGGCACCGTGAGCAACGACCCACCTCCCCTCTGGGGCTGAGATTTGGCCGCATGCAACGTCGCACACAAGAGCGATGAGAAGGCATGCGGCTGCTCTGACCGGCATAATACGCATAATCCGCAAGCTCCTGGCCACCTCAAATTTCCGAGTTTAAAAGACCTTAGCTCAGGAAGATGGGTTGTCAAGTTGGGACGGCGCGCCACCCTGCATGGCTGACAACCCGCCTGGCACCAAGTGGGGTATCTGTATTTCCAATGCGGGCTACCATCTCTTGTTCTTATCTGCCTTTTTGAAGGCAGCCATCAGAACCGGGCTCCCGCAGCCCCGACGGCGAGCGCCCACCAGACCCCCGTCGTCACGCACCCGAGCGTACCAATACCGCCGAGGATTGCACCCGCGATCGCCAGGCCGCGATTCGCCTGATTCGTCCCGTTTAAAGCAACGAGACTCAAAATAAACCCCAGTGGTGCGGTGCAGCCGAGCATGGAGAGTACGAACCCGGCAATGGCCATGCCGTTGGATGCTTCCGCTTTTGGCTCTTCCCCCTTTCCGACGAACAGAGCCAATTCAGGAATCGATCGTACGACGACCCACTTATCCCACCCCTGTTTGCAGACAACATCGTCTTTTTTGATGATGCCGCTGGCCAGATACTGCTGCAGGGTTGCAAGAGGCACCGGGTCCGGTTGCTGCGTGCCGTGCAGCACGATAAACCAAAGATCCTGGCTTGGGCTTAGCTCGGGGTTGGTTATCGCAGGCACCGAGGCCCCGTTCTCAATTACGGGCGCGGGGACAACACTCGGTTTCCGGAATATCTCCGGAAAATCACCGGCCTTTCTCCAGTCAACGCCGTCTCGCGAAACTTCCGAACGGCTGCCCACCATGCCACGTTGCACTCGCTGCTGCATCTCGGACAGCGCAAATGGACCGAGCGTACTGCCTCGCACCCGGAAGAAATAGGGACGGGAATCGCCTGTATCGTTCATAGCGGGTAGCTCGCACAACCAAGAGGCGTCACCGGGTAGATCATGCCCCTGACCGCCTGACCGCAGATATGAAGAAGACGCCAACGACAAAAAGAATAAACACGAGCAGCAGGCCAACAACGGCGGCGATCGCAATTTTTTCCTTGTAAACGATGCGATCACGGCTCGCTTTCACCAAGTTACGGCAGGCCTCGAGTTCGGCGAGGCGAGCATTCGTCGAGGTGGGCACCAAGCCCGGACTCCTTTCGCACAGCCTTTTCGTCGCAATACGCAGGTCGCTCTCACGTCGTAGCCACTCCGCGGACCGCTGCTTGAACTCCTCCCAGCCGACTGCAGATTCGGGGGCTTTTTCGATCAGTTTCTGAATGTCGTCTTCTTTCTTGCCGAATGCCGCCCTTCCTTCCTCGAACTGCTCCTGTTGGGCAAGCCACGCGAGCGACTGCTTGGCCGACTTTTCGACCGCCTTTGCCTGCTCGAGAAACTTCATTTCGATGGCGACCGCTGACGTCTCCGGCACCGAATTGGCAAGCTGCAGTGCCTGGACGAAGTCTTTTCGGAGCGAGAGAAAATGCCCCTTCGCCTGGATCGCGGCATTGAGCATCACTGGAAACGAAGGCGAGTAGACATTTTGAATGTGGGACAAGTCGCGACACCTCACTGCGAGCAGCGAGGCGGCCTCCTCGAGCGAATGAATTCCGTCGCGACATGTAAAAAGGTGTGGCACGGCCTTGGTGAGCGCGGCAAGAGGTCCTGAGAGCTGCCCCTCCCAGTCCACGGCTTTCACCTCCTCAATAAGGCGCGCAAGTTTCGTAAAGTTCCGTGTCTCAATTGCAGCGCGGACTTCCGCCTCAATCTGACCGGCTCGCTGGCGGCGGATCGGCGCAATCATGTCGGTCCAGATTCCGCGGCCCGGGTCGATATTGCGGATCGAGGTGAGGAGCGTCAGCCGCGTGCCAAGATCACCACGAAGGAGGACATTTCTCCGGAACGCATCGAGTTGATCTTTCAACCAGTGACCGGAGACGCTCTGGGAGGACAATTCCTCGAACATGGCGCCTACCATGCCCCGAAGTTCGCGGTCGAACTGCGGCACCGAAACTTCACGTGCATCGAGCGCTTCCTTCCAAGCCGCCCAGCCATCCCTGTCAAATGGCTCGAGCAGTCGCTCTCCCACTTCGAAGAAGCCCTCAGCGTGCCACTGCTTCGCCTCGTCGCGCAGTCCACGGCTGGCGAGTTGCCAGCACGTATAGAGTGATGCATTCCACTCATCGACAGCCTCCGTCCACTCCGCCATCCGGCCTATCAAAAGATCCATACCTGTTTCGCCGCCTATATCGAGAGCGGTTTTGACCGCGGCAGCAATCTCGCGCCACTGCTCCAGCCGCTCATACGTGATGGCCGGAGGCGTGCCCGTGTTTCCGTCGGGTGGACTCATTGTCTCTGCTCGTCAGGTTGCGTGACCTTGACTTCCTTCCCGCCATGCTTGATCTCGAATCGTTTCACTGGGATCGGGCCGCCCTCCTGCGGCATTTTCCAAAGAAGCGAGAGCGTCGCCGACACAAGAGTCTCGAGCAAGATCTCGCTGCACTCCTTTTTCACCGGGTCTACCTTGTCATGCAACGCGATCCAGGCATCGATGCCGAGAACAGCGCGGGCGAAGTCATGCGGGTCGGTGTCGCCATCTTGACCTGGTGACTCATCAAGAAACCTCGCCAGCCAGAGCGGCGAGCACAGCCATTGGTCTAAATCCGCATTCCACTCCTCAATGGCTTTATCAGTCGATACTTTCGTTGCGTCATACTTGCTCTTGGCGATCTTGTACTTGTTCATAGCTTCAGCGTCGGCCTCTGATGCCGGCGCTTCGGGGGGCGGCGGCGACTGCGGTCGCTTGCCACGTTCCCTCACAAACGCTGCTTGTACAAACGCATGAAACGGGCCTTCCTGTTTTTTTACAAAATCAAACGCTTGATCCCGCCAGGCCTGCAGCCTCATCTTTTGCTCAGTTGGTTTGAGCGAGAGAGCCGTGTCGATCTTTTTCTCAAGGGCATCGACCGTATTTTTGGGATTGCGATGGCCTTCATCGAGCATCACTTTGAACAGTCGCACGAATTTGTCTCGGTTCCATTCGGCGGAGAGCGGTGGCCATGGCTGGGTCAGGTCCCGAGCTTTGAAACGGGTGACGCGAGCGGTCCATGGCTGGGAGTCCTTCCGCGACAGGAGAACAGTGAGTCCGCCGTCAGCGGCGTCGAACTTACTCTCCAGTGATTCGAGCCATACGCGGCGACCTTTGTTGGCATCGCCGTCGGCGATGGTGCACCATAGGTCTGTCGTGCTTTCCAGTGAGCCATTGCCTGCACGGGTTTCCAATTCCAATACACGGGTGCCGTTCGGGCGGCCGCTGTTCAACGTCATCTTGAGCACATTCGGTCCGCCGAGTAGCGAAGGGGCGACTTTCAGAGACTGACTCATCTTCAAGGAAACAGCGTCACCAGTGAGTACGTCGGAGAGGCTACAACTCTGTCCATCGGCGCGACTTGCCTCTACCTCGTCCGGCGCGGCGACGGCGGGGAGTGTGATCAGTTGCGGTGTCGGGCTGGCATCGGATGCAAAAATGAAAGGAACATAGAGATGGTCCCGAGGCTCGTTCGCGCCCAGCTCGGATTTGAAGGTCAAATTCCCCTTCCCTCGGTCGAGCCTCACTGTCCCCCAATGTTTGTGCAAGTCGTCAGGCAGGCCCGTCAACTTCCAGATCCGCTGGTCTCCTGCTTCAGCCGACGGCGACTCCACCTTGGGCTTCCAATTACCAACGGATGGCAAGGACAGTGTGAACGTGAGATTCTTGGCATCCAGATCGGACGCGAGAATCACCGGCTTGGCATCAATTTCTCCGCTTGGCCTTGGCTCATACTGGATGAGTGCTTCCTGGAGTGCAGTGAATGCCTGACTGGCCAACTCGGCTGGGGAGAACTGAGGCATTTGATCGGGCGTGGACTCGATCACAGAGGTTTTCTCCTTGGCGATCGCTTGATCGATGGCCGCAACAGAACTGTTGAGTGTGTTGGCCGCGTCGTTGTAGGTCAGGCCGGCTTTATTCGCGGCAAGTGTCTCTCGAAATCGTTGCATGATCTTTGACCGAGTAGCCGGCGGAAGTCGGCCAGGCCAGAGAAATTCCACTGACGCCTCACCCAATACCTGCCGCAACTTTCCCTGCGGCTTGTCGAAGGCCGCAGCCACGACCTGTGTTGCGGCATCGATGGCCCGTTGCAGCGAGTTGACGTCGCGCACCTTCGGCGGCTTTGCGTTCGCCGCAATCCAGCCCGCTACGAGACTTGCGACGGCAGTTCGAGCTTGGCCCTCCTCAGGGGCAGTGACATGTACCCCGAGCTTTTCGGCGTTTGTGAGCACATCCTTGCCTTGCAGTACGCCCTGCACCGCGGACAGCAGGTCTGAACGTCGTTGTGCCGATTCAACACGAGATCTGTCGATCGCCTTGGTCGCCAGAGCGCTCAGAAGTAATGAGAACTCGGTTTCTACCGGAATGTTATTGTCGTCCCAGAATGCGTGCTGCCATTCCCCGAGCGTCGGCTGAGTATCTCCTGAGAAGGGCTTTCCGACATCGGAGTCGGCATACGCGTAGATCTTGTCTTGGCAGCCTTTCGCGGCCAGTACGTCCAACCAATACCACACGGCGACCGAACCAGCGACAAGCACGATGGCCGCCAGCAACGTGCTGCAGAGAATATACCAGTGAAGCCGCGACTTCGGCTCATCCTCATCCCAACTGCCCGGCGCCGTCGGCGGGCGATGCGAATGAACCATCGCCTGTCCGGCCGCCGTCTGACCGACCGGCAACATCGGCCCCGCAGCCTCTTCCAGCGACGGCGGCATGCTCGGGCCCCGGGAAGGCGCACGCGCCACAGACTGCTTCGGTCCCTGTCGCGCGACGGCGACAAAATCATCCGCGGCCAGATTGGCGGGCACGGGGTTACGGCTCGACAGATCAACGATCAGCAAGCCGGCATGCCCGGCCGCGGATTCGGGACTCCCAGCGTACGTTCCGCGGAACGACGACAAAGAACTGCCTATGACGGTGGTGTCGAACGTAGTGCGCCACCGGTTGTCGGGAGGAAGAAGGGCAAACGCTTCTTGAAAAAGCTCCAACAGGGTTCGGCACCAGGCAGGCGAGCAATCGGGCGCGATCACCAGCGATGGCTGGCCACGCATCGCCCGCTGCGCAAGTACTCCACCCCAACCGGCGTCGCCCGTCACGCCCTCCCAGCGATGACAGACAGCGGGCTGCACGGGCGGCGCCGAGAGTGCGAAGGGGGCGGCTCGTTCTTCCGGGCCGCCCTTCCAGACAGTCGCAAGCCGCGCCTCGTTCGCGGCGAGCACGGCCGCCGGCGAGGAATTCCGGAGAGCCGCCATTTCGTTGGGATCCACGGCCAGCAGGTGCGACAGTTTGTTTGATCTGTTTGAAAAGTCGATACCAGCATCAACTGTGCGACCGAGCACGTTGAGTTGCCCGGTGGCCCCACGCACAGAGCGAAAACTGTAGATCACCGGATTTCGGCCACTTCCCTGCGGGATGTGCCGATACACAGCCAACTGCTCGAGGCTCGTCATCAAGTCGTCGCTGACGCCAGCCGTGCGCATGACGGTCTGAAACCCGGTACGACCATGTTTTACGCCGCGAGGGACGCTCGTAACGACGATTTCCTTTGCCATAAAACAAATGCACCGTGGTTCGTTAGCAATGGGGACCGACAAGGAGGTGGGGAACGCATACGTGCATCAGAATGAGAAGCGGCACCTCCGACCACATCGGCTTGATGTTTCCAGCGAGGTGGTAGTAGCCCTGCTCGTCCTTCCCGGTCGGTGGACAGCCCGTCGCACTCACCGGCACGAAAAACGTCAAGTCGGGATCGCAGTATGTTTCGATGCGCGACAGCATCGAAGCGGCATAATTGGACATCATTTTGCGACAGGCATCCGAAACCCTCTTTACGATCTCGAATTCAAAGGCGACGCGATCATCACCGTTGCTGGCAGCTTCGACACCCTGCCACAGGTCTGGAAGCCGATCTATGTTGGTGAGCGAGTTCCAGGCATCGAATTTGGCGATGGCGACAATCAGCGGTTTTCTCACGCGCTCGCTTTCTGACAATCCGGCGAACCGCTGGACTCGTTGCATCGCGGAACTGAATAGTGACTGCTGCTGGCTCATGCGTGAGTCTGTCCACTGCAGGTCTTCGCTTTTTTGGGAACAAGCCTGCCGGAATGAGTTTTCCTGAGTTGGATCGAACACGAACATCAGCCCATCCGCCTTGGACATATGCCGCGTGACAGGACTTTCCTCTCTCTCCATCCCAGGCTCGAAACTCTCTCCGGCATTGTCGTAGATTCGCAGGATACGCCCCGCCTCCGACCCGGCAGCATGCGCAGGATGCCCCGCCATGGCGTCGAGCTTAAACAGGAACGGTTTGGGCAGAAGCTTTGTGCGTCTTCCGAATGCCACCCTCGTATACCAGTCCCCCTCGAGGTCGGTCTTCAAGAGCCGCACCTTGGTGCTGGGAGTAGGCGCCTTGAAGAGTTGGGACTGGTAGTCCCTGATAATCACGTTGGTTTCAGCGTCTGCGTCGTCGATGGAGATGCGACATTTGTCGAGCCTTTGCTCCGCCTGATAGGTCATCGATGTCAGCAGGTACGATTTACTGCTCGACGGCGATCCGAAGATCGAGAGGGCGAGCGTGCGGCGTGTGGCCAACACACGCGGCACCTTCAAATGGCAGTTTGGGCACGCCGTTTCCGTGCACACGCCGCCAAGCGGATCAACCGCATCGCCTTGGATCGTAAACTGGCTTGGCAGAAACCGGCGGTACGCTCCATCGGGTAACCGATGGTCAAATGCGAGTTCGGCGCTGGTCGCGATGAAGTGCATCTGCTCCGGAGGAAACTCGTGCCAGCAGTGCGGACAGACTATCGTGTCGAGGAGAAACCCTTCATCGGATCTGGATTCCATTTTTATGAAGCACAATGGAGCCGTAAGGGGGTGGCACATCGCGTGACAAGCTAGTATTCTCGGGGGGATAAAGGGAATCTGTCAAGGCTTCGCAGCGGGCGAAACACGAAAGACACGCGGGTCGAAGGCGTTGTGGATCCCCGCGGCGGAGTCTCACTCGCGTGCGTTCCCTGAGTCGCAAGGCACTTCAACCACCGAATTCGCTGCCATGACAATCGCTTTGCACACTCGCTTGACGCGGAGTCGACGGCATGAGTGAAGAGTGGTACGTCGGCAGAGGTGGACGGCAGACAGGCCCCTTCACTCTGCAGCAATTGAGGCAGATGGCAGCCTCTGGCCATTTGTCGAAGGCCGATCTGATTTGGAAGGACGGTTTTCCGAACTGGGTTCCTTGCTCGTCAGTCACTGATCTCTTTCCATCGGCTTCGGGTGTTTCCCCCACGTCATTGCATCGGCCTACACCCAGGCCAACGGCGCCACCTCCATCAGTTTCGGTGCGAAGCGAGGAAGGCCTTGGCACTTCGGAGGCGTCCACAGGAGCGGACCCGGGTTGGGCATTCCAGACAACGCCCAACGCGGCCACAATTCCTGGCGCACCACTTCAACTTGCGGAATTTCTACCACGGGTCGGAGCCGCATTGCTCGACGGGCTGTTTGTCAGCCTGATCGGCTGCATTCCGAACGGGGTTATTGTCGGACTTCTGTTGGCCGCCATCAACAATAACCGCGACAATGCCGAAGCTCTGGCTTTTCTGGCCAACATTTTCACCAGTGCCATCGGATTCCTCATTGGGGTCGTCTACTGCGTCACACTTGATGCCTCTGCCAAACAGGGTACGTGGGGCAAGCAGATCGTCGGCCTCCGAGTGACCGACCTTGATGGCCGCAGGCTCAGCATCGGCCGCGCCATCGGCCGTTTCTTTGCACGTTATCTCACCATCTGCACATGCGGTATCGGCTACCTGCTTCCACTGTTCACACAAAAGAGGCAGACACTGCACGACCTGATATGCGGCTGCATTGTTGTCAACAAATGATCGCGGCATCCGGCAGATCGATGACTCCAGCCGGCCACCACGAGGAGCCGATCCTGGAACAACGGCGGTCACCGCCGCCGCTTCCCCGTTCCGCACCCTCTCGAGCAGAGCGCGGGGCAGCCGGGGGGTTCGCGTTGCTTGGATGCCTCGTTTTTACGGTGGCGGCGATCCTTTGCCCCTATGACCCGGAAGGTCGGCCACTTTCACACGGCACTCACCGACAGCTTGGCTTGCCACCCTGCGCCATACAGGCACTCACAGGCCTTCCCTGTCCCTCCTGTGGCATGACGACGAGCATTTCGCTCGTCATGCACGGCGACCTTGCAGCTGCGAGCGAGGCCAACTCAGCCGGGCTCATCGTGGCGGGCCTCGGTTTGTTTACGACTGTCTGGCTGGCAGCCGTGGCGGCCGGGATGCCCGCTGGCACATTCACCGTAGATGAGACGATCAAATGGCTCACCGTCGCAGGTACGACAGCCGCAATGCTCCGCTGGCTCGCATTGGCGGCCACATGGCTTGGACAGTGATGCGTATCGGCGACGAGGCAGCGTCCCGAACTACTTCCCACTTCCTCCCAGTGGTGACCCATTCGTAACCCAGTGCAGGCGACGACTGGGCTGGGTTTTGCAAAGCAGGCCACTACGGCATCACCACCTTCGAGTCCCTGCTCCTCCATCAGCTTTACGATCCTGGCGGCGTTCTCCGCTTGTCTGGTGTCGCGGGGCAAAGACACGCCTTCCGGCACATCGACAACGTTTTTTCCGTCGGCGGCCTGCATCGGGCGTCGCTCTGGAAGATTTTCGGCAGAGCGGGCGAATGGCAATATCCTCCACTCCCGAGTATCTTGTTCCGGTCGCGGACGTGTCCGGCTCGTTTTGAATGGATTCCCACACATGGACAGCCTGTTTGCCTGGACGATCACCGCTCCCGCACTCATGCTGCTGGCCGCTGGTCTCATCCCGCGGGACTGGGCGAACGAGCACCTCGATTTCATGCGGCGGCTGGCCAAAACCTTGACCGTGGCGGCTGCGGTCCTTGCTGCTGTCGTTGCTGTGTGGCTGGCCTTCGGAGGGCCGATCGACGTTCGCTTGGCGGTTGTGCCCGGTCTGCCCGCCCTCAACTTCGGTGTCTACTTTGACGACCTCGCAGCGATCATGCTCCTGCTGATCAGCTTTATCGGTGCGGTCATCTGTCGGTACGCGGTCCGCTATCTCGACGGCGATCGCGAGCAGGGGCGATTCCTCTGCTGGATGCTCTTCACGCTCGGCGCGGTGCTCCTGCTGGTCACCTCCCGGAACCTGCTCCAGTTCGCCACCGCCTGGCTCTTGGCAGACCTCGGCCTCCATGAACTCCTCTGCCACCACCGCCATCGGTCCTGGGCTCTCTGGGCCGCACGCAAAAAACTCCTCATCAGTCTGCTCGGCAACGTCTTTCTGATCGCCGCCTTGGCGGTGACGTATGTCAGCCTCGGCAGCTTCGACTACACCGACCTATTCGCCAAGGCCGTGGCCCTGCGGGAGCAGTCGGCACCGAACTCGATGCTGGTCTGGGCCATCGGAAGCCTGTTTGTGTTGGCGGCGATGACCAAGTCGGCCCAGTTTCCCTTTCACAGCTGGCTGCCCGATACGATGGAGGCGCCCACGCCGGTTTCCGCCCTGATGCACGCTGGCATTATTAATGCCGGAGGGTTTCTCGTGATCCGGCTCAGTCCGCTGCTGGTGCTCTCGCCCGCCGCTCTTGGCCTGCTGGCGATGATCGGCGCGATCACCGCGCTCCTCGGTGGCGTCGTGATGCTCTCTCAGACGAGCGTGAAACGTTCGCTTGCGTTTTCGACGATTGCCCAGATGGGCTTCATGATGCTCCAGTGCGGGCTCGGCGGCTTTTCCGCGGCTTTGCTCCACATCGTCGCGCACTCGCTCTACAAGGCCCATGCCTTTCTCA